>NZ_JBEYUV010000040.1:0-47253 GCF_040643685.1 Nocardioides sp. NPDC047086 | reverse complement strand
GGTGTCAGGTCGACCAGCGGGGGCGGTGTCAGGTCGACCGGCGGGGGTGGTGTCAGGTCGACCGGCGGGGGTGGTGTCAGGTCGACCGGCGGGGGTGGTGTCAGGTCGACCAGCGGGGGCGGTGTCAGGTCGACCAGCGGGGGCGGTGTCAGGTCGACCGGCGGGGGTGGTGTCAGGTCGACCGGCGGGGGTGGTGTCAGGTCGACCGGCGGGGGCGGTGTCAGGTCGACCGGCGGGGCCGGGGGTCAGCGGCTCGGCGTGACCCGGACCTTCACGTTCTTCATCAATGGCTGGTCGCTCTGGAGGCTGTAGTCGCTGACCCCGATGAGCGCGTTCATCTCCGGCATGTAGCCCGCGGCGCTCCCTCGCGGGAGGTCGTAGCGCAGCGCGCGATAACCGCGGAGCGAACGGACCGACCCGTCCTTGGCGGTGGCGACGATGTCGACCAGCGACCCCTCGGTGATCCCGCGCGAGCGCATGTCGTCCTCGTGCATCAGGATCAACGTACGCAGGTTCTTGATGCCCCGGTAGCGGTCGTCGTCGGAGTAGATCGTGGTGTTCCACTGGTCGTGGGAGCGCATCGTCTGGAGCACGAGGACGTCGTCGTCGGCCGGGATCACGTCGGGCAGCGGCGTCGCGGAGAACTCCGCCCGGCCCGACGGCGTGTTGAAGACCAGCTCGCGGGCGGGCTGCTTGAGCCGGAAGCCCAGCGGGAGCCGGACCCGGCGGTTGAAGTCCTCGAAGCCGATCAGGGCCTTGGCCATCACGTCGCGGATCCGGTCGTAGTCCTCGACCCAGGACTCCCACGGGCTCGCGCTCGCGGGCAGGGTCGCCCGCGCCATCCCGGCGATGATCGCGGGCTCGGAGAGCAGGTGGGGTGAGGCGGGCCGCTTCATCCCGCGGGAGAGGTGGACCATGCTCATCGAGTCCTCGACGGAGGTCTCCTGGAGGCCACCGGCCTGGTGGTCCTTCTCGGTGCGACCCAGGCAGGGGAGGATCAGCGCCCTGCGGCCGTGGACCAGGTGGCTGCGGTTGAGCTTCGTGCTCACCTGGACAGTGAGGTCGCACTCGCGCAGGCCGCTGGCGGTGTAGGCGGTGTCGGGAGCGGCCATGACGAAGTTGCCGCCCATGCCGACGAACACCTTGACCCGGCCCTCGTTCATGGCCCTGATGACACCGACGGTGTCGAGGCCGCGCTCGCGCGGCGGGGTGATGCCGCAGACCTCGCCGAGCCGGTCGAGGAACGCGCCGGTCGGCTTGTGGTCGATGCCGCAGGTGCGGTTGCCCTGGACGTTGCTGTGGCCGCGTACGGGGGAGGGGCCGGCGCCCTCGCGGCCGAGGTTGCCGCGCAGCAGGAGGACGTTGACGATCTCGCGCACCGTGTCGACGCCGTGCTCGTGCTGGGTCACGCCGAGGCACCAGCTGATCAGCGTACGGTCGGAGGCGGAGTAGACCTCGGCGGCTTTGCGGATCTCGGCCTCGCTGAGCCCGGCCTGGCGGCTGAGGTCGTCCCAGGAGGTCGACTCGACCAGGTCCCGATAGTTCGAGAATCCCGTGGTGTAGCGCTCGATGAACTCGACGTCGAGCGCCTTCGGGTCGCTGCGGTGCTCCTCGAGCAGCGCCTTGGCCATCCCGCGCAGCAGCGCGAGGTCGCCACCGGGGCGGACCTGCAGGTTGAGGGTGCTGGTGCGGGTGGCCTTGTTGAGGGCCATGTCGACGAACTCGTGCGGGATGATCGCCTTGCGGGCGGCGGCCTCGACCAGCGGGTTGATGTGCACGATCTGGGCACCGCGGTCGTAGGCCTCGGTCAGCGCGGTGAGCATCCGCGGCGCGTTGGAGGCCGCGTTGACGCCCAGGACGAAGAGCGCCTCTGCGCTCTCCCAGTCCTTGAGGTCGGCGGTGCCCTTGCCTGTCCCGATCGCGGCGGTGAGGGCACGCCCCGAGGCCTCGTGGCACATGTTGGAGCAGTCGGGCAGGTTGTTGGTGCCGAACTCGCGCGCCCACAGCTGATAGAGGAACGTGGCCTCGTTGCCGAGACGCCCCGAGGTGTAGAACGCGGCCTCGTCGGGGGAGTCCAGGGCACGCAGCGTGTCGCCGACCAGCGCGAACGCGTCGGCCCAGGAGATCGGCAGGTAGCGGTCGCTCGCCTCGTCGTAGACCAGCGGCTCGGTCAGCCGGCCCTGGTCCTCGAGCTCGAAGTCGGACCAGGTCTCCAGCTCGGTGACCGTGTGGGCGGCGAAGAAGTCGCGGTCGACCCGCTTGGCGGTCATCTCCCACACGACGTGCTTCATGCCGTTCTCGCACAGGTCGAGCTTGAGCCCCTTCATGTCGTCGGGCCAGGCGCAGCCCGGGCAGTCGAACCCGTCGTTCTCGTGGTTCATCTTGAACATCGCCCTGGTCCCGGAGACGATCGCCTGCTCGCGGGAGAGCACCTTCATGACCGAGGTCGCCGCGCCCCAGCCGGCCGCCGGATGGTGGTAGTCGCGCTGCTTCCACTCACCTGCGGGGACCGGCCCCTGGCCGGAGGTGTCCTGGTCGGAGGTGTGCTGGTCGACCATCTCGCGCTCCTGTGCATGTCGTGACCGAGGGCGTGCCGGGCGGCCCCGCCTCGTCGTCGACGTTAGTCCCGCCCGGCCGCCTTCGCGAGCGGCGACAGGCGCGGCGACGGGATCGTGTCGGCTCCGACAGCGTCGGTGGTGGACGGCGACAAGAGACGCTCTTGACACGGTTTCAAAATCTAATACGATTTAAAAAACGCCAGATCGGAGTAGCTGATGAGCGGTGCCATCCCCACGGATCGCAACCTGTACGACGAGGACCACGAAGCGTTCCGGGAGACCGCCCGAGCGTTCGTGGACAAGCACGCGGCCCCCCACGCCGAACGCTGGAGCAGGGAGGGGAAGGTAGACCGCTGGCTGTTCACCGAGGCCGCGAAGGCGGGTGTGCTCGGCTTCAACATCCCCGAGGAGTTCGGTGGGGGAGGCACCCGCGACTTCCGCTTCAACGCGATCTTCGGCGAGGAGCTCGCCCGGCACCCGGTCTCCGACGGCCTCGCCGGGGTCGGGCTCTCCAACGACATCGTGATCCCCTACTTCACCGACCTGACCGACGACGAGCAGAAGCAGCGCTGGCTGCCTGGCATCGCAGCGGGCGAGCTCATCGTCGCCGTCGCGATGACCGAGCCCGGTACCGGATCCGACCTCTCCGGGATCCGCACCAGCGCGGTCCGGGACGGCGACGACTACGTCGTCAACGGGTCCAAGGTCTTCATCTCCAACGGACAGAACGCCGACCTGGTCGTCACTGCGGTGCGTACGGGCGAAGACAAGCACAAGGGCATCAGCCTGCTGGTGATCGAGGCCGACACCCCCGGCTTCAAGCGCGGCCGCAACCTGGAGAAGGTCGGCCTGCACGCGCAGGACACCAGCGAGCTCTTCTTCGAGGATGTACGCGTCCCGGCGGCCAACCTGCTCGGCGAGGAGGGCAGTGGCTTCATCGGCCTGATGCGCAACCTGCCCCAGGAGCGGATCTCGATCGCCGCCAACGCCGTCGCCGCGGCCGAGGGCGTGCTCGAGCGCACCCTGACGTACGTCAAGGAGCGCCAGGCGTTCGGCAAGCCGATCGGCTCCTTCCAGAACACCCGGTTCGAGCTGGCCGACATGGTCACCGCGGTGCGGGTCAGCCGCTCCTACATCGACGACCTCCTCGCCCGGCACTCCCGTGGTGAGCTGAGCGCCGTCGACGCGGCCGCCGCGAAGTTCTGGACCACCGAGCAGTACGTCCAGGTCGTCGGCCGCTGCGTCCAGCTGCACGGCGGCTACGGCTACATGCTCGAGTACCGGATCGCGCAGGACTACCTCGACTCCCGCATCACCACCATCTACGGTGGCACGACCGAGATCATGAAAGAGATCGTCGGCCGCGACCTGGGTCTCTGACCTCCTGATCGGTGACCGTCCGTCGCACCATGTCCTGGGCGACGGCGATCACCTCGTCGAGGCCGCGGGTCTCGGGCCGCCACCACTCCACGACCCAGTTCATCGCGCCGAGCAGGAGCATCCGGAAGGTGGTGGCGTCGAGGTCGTCCCGGATCGTGCCCTCCTTCTTCGCCGCCTCGAAGAGGTCACGCCAGAAGTGGCTGTAGAGCGACTCCTCGGCGGCCGGCCGGTCCCGCAGCGCCTCGGGCACGTGCCGGGCGTTGCGGATCGAGGCGGTCGCGTAGTCGGAGATCTCCAGCTCGTAGCGGAGGTGAGCGTCGACAGCGGTCATGATCCGGTCGAGAGGGGCAGTGCCGTCGGGGAGTGCGGCGACTGCCTCCTCGACGTGGATGCGGACGTCGTGCGCTCCTGCCCACATGACCTCCTCGACGAGCTCGTCGCGGGAGGCGAAGTAGTAGTAGATCGCCGGCGCCTGGACGCCGGCCACCTGTGCGACCTCGCCGAGGCGCATCCCGGCGTATCCTCTCTGCGAGAGCACGCTTGCCGCCGCGTCCAGGATGCGTTTGCGGGTCTTCTCCGACTTCGATGCCACGATTGAATTCTAATACAGATTCAGTTTTCGTGACCGTACTCATTCGTGCGTGGCGCCCTCGCCGCCCGTCCCGCCAGGCCCCGCCGTGACTCTGTCGGTCGCAGTCGTCGGCTTCTGACGTGAGACGACCCTTGTGCTCGAATATGAATCTGTATTAAAAAATGCTGTGATGGAAACCACATGGTTTCGCCTGGGAGAGGGAGATCGATGAGCGACCACGTTGCGCAGGCCCCGGCCTGGACGTTCCGCAACCACTGGATGAGCCAGACCGCCGGGCACGCGGTGAGGCGGCCCGACGCGACGGCGCTGCGCTTCCTCGGGGTGGACACCACCTGGAAGCAGCTCCACGAGCGGTCGCTGCGTTTCGCCGGCGCGCTGCGGGAGCGCGGTGTCCGGCAGGGCGACCGGGTGATCCTGCTGACGCTCAACCGGCCCGAGTTCGTCGAGGCCGTCTTCGGGATCAACAGCCTCGGCGCGATCGCGGTGCCGGTCAACGCCCGGCTGGCTCCGCCGGAGATCGCCGGCCTGGTCGAGGACAGCGGCGCCACCGTCATCGTGACCGAGCAGCTCCTCGCCCCGCTGGCCGCGGCCACCGCGGGTCTCGCGCCCGGGCTCAAGACGCAGGTCGTCATCGGCGAGGCCGAGGGGATGGAGGCGTACGAGAGCCTGGTCGAGGGCAGTGAGCCGATTGAACTCGGCGACATCTCCGAGGACTCGGTGGCGCTGATCATGTACACCTCGGGCACCACAGGGAAGCCCAAGGGCGCGATGTTGACGCATCACAACATGCAGATGCAGGCACTGACCTGCATTCGCGCCAACGACGTCGGCGACGAGTCCGACATCGCGTTCATGACCGCGCCGTTCTTCCACATCGCCGGCCTGGGCTCGCTGGCCGCCAACTTCCTGCTCGGCATCCCGAGCGTGATCCACCCGCTCGGCGCGTTCGACGCCGGCGAGGTCGTCGACGCCTGGGAGCGCGAGGGCGCCACCGTCGTCTTCAACGTGCCCCAGCAGTGGCAGGCCATCTGCGCGCTGCCGGGCATCAAGGAGCGCGACCTCAAGCTCCGGATCATCTCCTGGGGCGCCGCTCCGGCCTCCGAGACCCTGCTCAAGGCGATGGCCGAGACCTTCCCGAACGCGCTCAACGTCGCGGTCTTCGGGCAGACCGAGACCTCACCCATCACCTGCGTGCTGCGCGGCGAGGAGTCGCTGCGCAAGCTCGGCTCGGTCGGCCGCCCGATCCCGACCATCCAGTACCGGATCGTCGACGGTGAGATGAACGACGTGCCCGTCGGCGAGGTCGGCGAGATCGTCTACCGCGGCCCTTCGGTCACCCAGGGCTACTGGAACAACATCGAGGCCACCGAGAAGGCGTACGCCGGCGGCTGGTTCCACTCCGGAGACCTGGTCCGTCAGGACGAGGAGGGCTTCGTCTGGGTGGTCGACCGTGCGAAGGACATGATCATCAGCGGCGGCGAGAACATCTACAGCGCCGAGGTCGAGAACGCCATCCACGCCCACCCCGCGGTGGTCGAGGCGGCGGTCGTCGGTCGCAGCGACGAGAAGTGGGGCGAGGTTCCGGTCGCGCACGTGGCGCTGAAGCCGGGTGAGAGCCTCGACCTCGAAGGGCTCAACGAGTTCCTGACCACCCGGCTGGCCCGGTTCAAGCTCCCCAAGGACCTGGTCGTGCTCGAGGCGCTGCCGCGCAACGCCGGAGGCAAGGTCCGCAAGACCGAGCTGCGGACCCAGGGCTGAGGCCGTGTTCCCCGGGGTCTGGGCGGCACGCACCCCCGACAAGCCCGCCATCGTGATGGCGGGCTCGGGGCGGGTGCTCACCTACCAGGAGCTGGCGGAGCGCAGCCTCCGGCTCGCGCGACACCTGCACGCCTGCGGGCTGCGTCGCGGCGACGTGGTCGCGCTGCTGAGCGACAACCGGCCCGAGGCCTACGAGGTCTACTGGGCGGCTCTGCGCTCGGGGCTCTACGTCACCGCGGTCAACAGTCACCTCTCCGCTGACGAGGTCGCCTACATCGTCACCGACTGCGGCGCGAAGGCGCTGGTGGTCTCGGCGGACGTCGCGGCCGCCACGACCTTGGAGGTCGACGTGGCCCACCGGCTGGCCTACGGCGGTGAGGTCGACGGCTATGCCACCTACGAGGCCGCGCTGGCGGCCGCGGGCGTGGGACCTCTCACCGAGTCCCACGGCGACGACCTGCTCTACTCCTCGGGCACCACCGGGCGCCCGAAGGGGATCAAGGCGCCGCTGCCCGAGATCGCGGTCGGGGAGCCGGGCTACGTCTACCCGCTCGTCTTCGGCACGACGTACGGCTTCGACGACGCCTCGGTCTATCTCTCCCCGGCGCCGGTCTACCACGCCGCGCCGCTGCGGTTCGGCGGTGTCGTGCACGCCTACGGCGGGACCCTGGTGATGATGGAGCGCTTCGAGGCCGAGCAGGCGCTGGCGACGATCGAGCGCTACGGCGTCACCCACACCCAGATGGTGCCGACGATGTTCGTGCGGATGCTCAAGCTGCCCGAGGACGTACGCCGCTCCTACGACGTCGCCTCGCTGCAGTGCGTCGTCCACGCCGCGGCGCCCTGCCCGGTGGAGGTCAAGCGAAGGATGATCGAGTGGTTCGGTCCGATCATCGAGGAGTACTACGCCTCCACCGAGGGCATGGGCGCGACCGCGATCGACTCCGCGACCTGGCTCGAACATCCCGGCTCCGTCGGCCGGCCGATCATCGGCGTCCCGCACATCGTCGGCGAGGACGGGTGCGAGGTCGGCCCCGGAGAGGTCGGGGCGATCTACTTCGAGCGCAACGACCGCAGCTTCGCCTACCTCGGCGACCCGACCAAGACCGATGCCGCCAGGCACCCCGAGCACCCCTCGTGGACGACGGTCGGCGACGTCGGCTACCTCGACGAGGACGGCTTCCTCCATCTCACCGACCGGGTCGCGTTCACCATCATCAGTGGAGGCGTGAACATCTACCCCCAGGAGATCGAGGACCTCTTCAGCCTCCATCCGGCCGTCTCCGACATCGCCGTCATCGGTGTCCCGGACGAGGAGATGGGGGAGCGGGTCGCCGCGTTCGTCCAGCCGGCTCCGGGCGCCGACACCGGCCCTGGGCTGAAGGAGGAGCTGACCGCGTACGCACGGGACCGGATCGCCCACTACAAGGTTCCGCGCGAGATCCACTTCCGGGACTCGTTGCCGCGGACACCCACCGGGAAGATGGTCAAGCGCCGTCTGCTGGAGTGAGCTGCGCGGGTGAGTTGAGTACCTGGACTCAGGCGGCGAGGGTGCGCCGGCGGCCAGAATCTCTGCCATGTCCACGACCCTGCTGCGCCACCATCTGCTCGCTCCGGCCGCCTCCTGCTTCCTGGGAGTCCTGAGCCTGGCCACGGTGCTCTGCTTCCACTTCCCGGAGCTGCTGACCAGCCGCGAGTTCCGGGCGATCTACACCGAGGACTTCGCGCGTACGCTGCTGCTGGTCGGTCTGGCTGCTGCCTTCTTCGCGGGCACGATCGCAGTGCTCCGGGACCAGCACAAGCGGCTGGCATTCACCGGCGTCGGCACGGCGACCGCCGCCGTGCTGCTCGGCGGCACCGAGGTCCCGTTCGACGGTCCGGTGAAGGACACGCCGTTCTCGCTCGGTCTCGACTGGTTCGTGCTCGCCCTGTTCTTCTCGGCTCTGGTGTTCATCCCGCTCGAGCACGCCTTCGCCCGCCGTCCGGTGCCGGTCTTCCGGCCGGGCTGGCGCACCGACGCCTGCTACTTCTTCATGAGCCACGTGCTCGTCCAGCTCATCCTGATCCTGGTCACCACCTCGACCTCGCTGGTGGTCTCGACGGTGAAGGTGCCGGGTGTGCAGGCGTGGATCCAGGACCTGCCGTTCGTCGCGGCGTTCCTGCTCGCGGTCTTCCTCGCCGACCTCGCCCAGGCGGTGCTGCACCGCTGCTACCACCGGATCATGGTGCTGTGGCGGTTCCACGCGGTGCACCACTCCAGCCCCGAGCTCGACTGGCTGGCCGGTTCCCGGGTGCACTTCGTCGAGACCGTGCTGACCCGCAGCATCGTGCTGCTGCCGCTGCTGTTCCTCGGCTTCTCGACCTCGGTCGTCAACGCGTACGCCGTGCTCGTCGGCATCCAGGCGGTGGTCGCGCACGCCAACCTCGGCATCCGGTTCGGCTTCCTCGAGTATCTGATCGTGCTGCCTCGCTACCACCACTGGCACCACGCCCGGCACCTCGACTACTGGGACCGCAACTACGCCATCCACCTGCCGGTGATCGACATGCTGATGGGCTCCTTCAAGCTGCCCCGCGACGGCAGCTGGCCCGAGGAGTACGGCGTGCTCAAGCGCGAGACCGTGCCGGTCGGCATCCTCGCCCAGCACGTCGCCCCGTTCCTCGGCCAGCGCACCTTCGACGAGTACGTCCGCTGACGTGGGTCAGGAGCGTCTCCTCATGCACCCAGGAGCTGCTCGGCGAGCTCGGCGCGGGAGTGGATGTCCAGCTTCGTGTAGACCTTCCGCAGGTGGTACTCGACGGTCTTCGGGCTGAGGAAGAGTGCGGCCGCGGTCTCACGTGTCGTGCGGCCCTCGGCGAGGAGCAGCGAGACCTGCAGCTCCTGCGGTGTCAGGGACGCCGTTCCCGACGCCTCCCGCCGCGCCACCCTCTCGCCCGTCGCCTCCAACTCGGCGGCGGTGGTCCGGGCCCAGGGATCGGCCCCGAGGTCGTCGAAGGACTCGAGTCCGGTGCGCAGGTGCGCGCGGGCATCGACGCGGCGTCCCGCCCGCCGGAGCCGGCCCCCGTACGCCAGGTGGGTCCGCGCGGCCTCGAAGAGGTCACGGGTGTCCGCATGACCTTCGATGGCCGCCTCGAAGTGCGCGTCGAAGGAACCATGGTCCGCCACGGTTCCCAACGCCCGGTGCGCCCGCGCGACCGACCAGGGTCGACCCTTCGTACGTGCCGCGGCCGCGTACCGCCGGGCCTCGGCCTCCGCCTCGGCGGGCCGGCCGAGGCGGAGCAGGGCATCGACCAGCTCCGCGCCGGGGGAGAGGTCGGGGTCGGCGATGCCCCACTCCTCGAGCCGTCGCGAGAGGTCGAGGAACGTCTTCGTGGCGGCTCGGGGGTCGCCCTCGGCGAGCTCGAGGTCGCCGACGGCGTAGAGGCACCAGGCCTCGCCCATCCGGATGCCCCGTCGGGTGCACAGCCGGACGGCCTCGGTCGCATGCTCCCGGCAGGCGTCGCCCCGACCCTGCCGGGACTCGAGCCACGCCAGCCCGGCGAGGGACATGGCGAGGTCCGTGCCCTGGCCCGTCTCGCGCGCGAGCCGGATCGCCTCCTCGTAGTTGGCCGCGGCCCGGGACCAGGCCGTGGACGTCGCCTGGTCCCGGGCGACGTGGAAGAGCACGTTGGGCAGCAGGCCGACGCCCATGCGGGACCGTACGTCGTCGACGATCCGGCGCAGGTCGGCACCGGTCTCGGCGTCGCGGAGGAACAACGGCGTCGTCAGCAGCCACGGCAGCGCCTCGGGATGCTCGACCGGGTCGGCGTGCGCGGCGAGCAGCGGAACCGACGCCTGGATCTCCGCCAGTCCGCCCGTGCCGCTGAGCACCTTCGCCATCCCCGCCGCGGCGAGCCCGATGGCACGAGCGCGAGGCGATTCGGCGGTGGCGACCGCTGCCAGCAGGGACGTGGCGAGGCGTGTCGACACCGCCGCGTCGGCCAGGTAGAAGGCGGCGTGCAGCGCCTCGGCGAGGAGGAGCACGGTGTCATCGGGAGCGGGCGCCTCGGGCGCCGACCGCTCGAGGATGCGGACGGCATCGGTGACAGACCCGCTCCGCGCCGCGATCTGCGCCCGGATCCGCAGGGTGCGAGAGCGGATGAGGATCGGGACGGGCCGGGTCTCGATCTCGTCGAGCAGCGCGACCGCTCGGTCGTGGCGCCCTCCGGTCCATGCCGCCTCGGCAGCCTCGCACAGCAGGAGGTGCCACCGCTCGGGGTCCGTGCTCAGCCGTGCCGCGCGCTCATAGGCGGTGCTCGCGACGGTGTACGCCGAACGGGCGCTCGCGCTGTCGGCGGCGGCTTCGAGCAGACCCGATACCTCCGGGTCGGGACCCCAGGTCGCCTCCGCCAGATGCCACGCCCTACGCTCCGCGTCGTCCGGCAGCAGGTCGGCCACGGCGAGATGGACGGATCGACGGAGAGCCTGCTCGGCCTCGGCGTAGACGGCCGCGCGTACGAGCGGGTGTCGTACGTCGATGCGGCTGCTTGTCACGACGACCAGCCCGGCACGCTCGGCGGCACCGAGGCCGGAGACGTCGAGCCCGAGCCGCTTGCAGACCTCGCACGTGAGGTGGAGGTCGCCGTTGGTGACCACGGCAGCGAGCAGGACGGTCCGGGATCCCGGGTCGAGCTCCGCCAGCCGCCGGGAGAAGGCGGTCGCGAGGGCGGCGGGCAGCGCCGGCGGGAGCCCCGGGGCCCGGTCGTCGAGAAGCTCGAGGCTGCGACCGAGCTCGAGGAGGGCGAGCGGGTTGCCGCCGGTCGCGGCGAACAGCCGGGCCACCTGATCCTCGGTCGGTGGCGCGATCTCCAGCGCCCGCACGAGGTCACCGGACGCGGCCGCGTCGAGACCGGACAGCTCGAGCACGTCGAGGCCGTCGACGAGTCCGTCGCACACTCCGGATCGGCCGGCGAGCAGGACGACGGCCGGGTCCGCGTCGATCCGGCGGGCGGCGAAGGCAAGGGCCTCGGCCGACGGCCGGTCGAGCCACTGCAGGTCGTCGACGACGACGGCTATCGGGGCCTGCTCGGCGTACCGGCACAACAGTGCGAGGGTGGCGGCGCCGATGGCGAACCGATCGCCGGCGGTCGCCGCCTGGAGTGCGAGTGCGCTGCTCAGTGCTGCTGCCTGCGGGACGGGCAGCGTGTCGAGGAGATGGAGCGCCGGGCGGAGCAGCAGGTGGAGCCCGGCGAACGCGAGGTCCTGTTCCGCTTCGGTGCCGGTCGCGCGCAGGACGCGGACGCCTTCCAGACGCTCGAGCGCATCGTCGAGCAGTGCGGTCTTGCCGACACCGGGGTCGCCGGTGACCGCGAGAGCGCCACCGCGGCCGAGCCTCGCTCCGGCGAACAGCCGGTCCACGATCCGCTGCTCGACGTCGCGTCCGATGAGCACCAGGTGAGTCTAGGCGCCGGCTCCGGTGCCGGCGCCGCGGTGGAACAGCGTCCTACCTGTTCCTGGGTACCCCAGGAACAGGACCAGGTGGGGCACCTGACGCGGGGACGTACCGAGCGTTCCTAGCGTTCCGGCCATGACTACCACTGATGACGCCATGACCCCGGGCACGAACGAGGTCGAGATCGACATGGACAAGCTGATGGCCTTCGTCTTCCGTGCGGTGGACGAGGTCGGTGCGACGCTCAACGCCGCTCTGGTGGTGATGGGCGACAAGCTCGGCTACTACCGCGACCTCGCGGCCAACGGGCCGAGCACCCCGGCCGAGCTCGCTTCGCGGACCGCCACCGGCGAGCCGTACGCCCGTGAGTGGCTCAACGCCCAGGCCGCCGGCTCGTACGTCACCTACGACCCGGCCACCGGCCGGTTCACGCTGCCGCAGGAGCACGCGGTGGCGTTGACGGTCGAGGACAGCCCGGCCTTCCTGCCCGGCATGTTCCAGATCGCGCTCGGCACCGTCCACGACGCCTCGCACATCCTCGAGGCCGCACGCAACGGCGGCGGCTACGGATGGCACGAGCACGACGCCGACGTACACGTCGGCTGCGAGCGGTTCTTCCGCCCGAGCTACAACGCCCACCTGATCCCCGAGTGGCTGCCCGCCCTCGACGGCGTCGTGGAGAAGCTCGAGCGCGGAGCGACGGTCGTCGACGTGGGCTGCGGCCACGGCGCCTCGACGATCCTGATGGCGCAGGCGTTCCCCGACTCCCGATTCGTCGGGTGGGACTACCACGAGGCGTCGATCGCGACCGCGCGCGAGCGCGCCGCGGCCGCGGGCGTCGCGGACCGGGTGAGGTTCGAGGTCGCCCCGGCATCCGCGTTCGGCGGCGGCGACTACGACCTGGTCACCATGTTCGACTGCCTGCACGACATGGGTGACCCGGTCGGCGCGGCGCGGCACGTCCGGGAGTCGCTCGCCGAGGACGGCACCTGGATGGTCGTCGAGCCCATCGCCGGTGACCACGTCGAGGACAACCTGCACGCGGTCGGTCGCGCCTACTACGGCTTCTCCACGCTGCTCTGCACGCCCAGCTCGCTCGCCCAGGACGTCGGGCTCGCGCTGGGGACCCAGGCCGGCCCGGCCCGGATCCGCGACGTGACGATCGCGGCCGGGTTCACCCGGTTCGAGGGCGTGTCCGAGACCCCGTTCAACCGCGTCTACGAGGTCCGGCCGTGAGGGGGAGGCTCTCGCGGCTCGTCGCTCGGTCGAAGCCCGGCGCGACCGGGCCCGACCGAGTCACACTGGGGCCATGAGGGCACGCGAGCCCGATGCCGACGGCTACGTGGAGACGGACGGCATCAAGGTCCACTACGAGGTCTACGGTGCAGCGACCGCCGGCCCGGACGACCGCACCATCGTGCTGATGCCGACCTGGACGATCATCCACTCCCGGTTCTGGAAGGCGCAGATCGGCTACCTGGCGCGGCACTTCCGAGTTGTGACCTTCGACGGTCGCGGCAACGGCCGGTCCGACCGGCCGGAGGGAGCGGCGGCGTACACCAGCGAGGCGTACGCCGCCGACGCGCTCGCCGTCCTCGACGCCACGGGCACCGATCGTGCGGTCGTCGTCGGGATGTCGTCCGGAGTGACCTGGAGCCTGCACCTGGCTGCCGATCACCCGGGCCGGGTGGCCGGTCTGGTCGCGATCGGTGCGGCCTGCGGCTTCGCGAACGTCCAGGCTCGGGACGCTGCGGTGTGGGGTGCCCGTCTCGACACCACCGAGGGGTGGGCGAAGTACAACCGGAACCACTGGCTCGAGGGCGGCTACGACGACTTCCTGGAGTTCTTCTTCACCACGATGTTCCCCGAGCCGCACTCGACCAAGCAGATCGAGGACTGCATCGCCTGGGCGCACGAGACGACGCCCCAGGTCGTCGCCGATGCCACCGCGGCGCGGCTCGGGCGCGACGGGGTGGTCTGCGCCTCGGTGGAGGAGATCTGCGGCCGGGTCCGGTGCCCGGTCCTCGCGATCCACGGGACCGAGGACCAGATCCGGCCGGTCGCGATCAGCGAACGCCTCGTCGAGCTCACGGGTGGGTCGCTCGTGCTGCTCGAGGGCAGCGGGCACGGTGTGGTGGGCCGCGACCCGGTCAAGATCAACCACCTGATCAAGGACTTCGCGGACGCGGTCCGACCGCCGCCGCCGGTGAGCCGGCCCCGGGTACGCGCGTCCCACCGCCCGAAGAAGGTGCTCTATCTCTCCTCGCCCATCGGGCTCGGGCACGCCCGCCGCGACCTGGCCATCGCGCAGGCCCTCCGGGAGCGCCACGAGGACGTACGGATCGACTGGCTCGCCCAGCATCCGGTGACCAGGATCCTCGCGGCCGCCGGCGAACGGATCCATCCCGCCAGCGGGTGGCTCGCCAACGAGTCGCGCCATATCGAGGAGGAGTCGGGCGAGCACGACCTGCACGTCTTCGACGCGCTGCGGCGCATGGACGAGGTCCTCGTCAACAACTTCATGGTCTTCGATGACGTCGTCCGCGACGAGCGCTACGACCTCGTCGTCGGTGACGAGGCCTGGGACGTCGACCACTTCCTGCACGAGAACCCAGGGCTCAAGCGCTTCGGCTACGTGTGGCTGACCGACTTCGTCGGATTCCTCCCGATGCCCGACGACGACGAGCGGACACGGTTCGTCACCGCCGATCACAACGCCGAGATGCTCGAGCATGTCGATCGCGATCCGCGCCTTCGGGACCGGGCGATCTTCGTCGGGAACCCCGTGGACGTCGTGCCCGGGCGTTTCGGCGAGGACCTGCCCGAGATCTCGGCCTGGACGCGGCAGCACTACGACTTCAGCGGCTACGTCACCGGCATCGACCCCGGCTCGATCGCCGACAGGGCGCGGCTGCGGCGCGAGCTCGGCTGGCGACCGGACGAGCGGGTGTGCGTGGTCACCGTCGGCGGGTCCGGAGTCGGCAGCCACCTGCTCCGCCGGGTGGAGGGCGCCTACGACGCCGCCCGCGCGGCCGTGCCGGACCTTCGGATGGTCGTCGTGACGGGCCCACGCCTGGACACCCGCGTCGTCCGAGCGCGGCCCGGCTTCGAGGTCGTCGGCTTCGTCCCCGATCTCTACCGGCTCCTCGGCGCCTGCGACCTCGCCGTGGTGCAGGGCGGCCTGACCACGACGATGGAGCTGACCGCTGCCGGCACGCCGTTCGTCTACGTGCCGCTGCGCCACCACTTCGAGCAGAACATCCACGTCCGGCACCGGCTCGAGCAGTACGGCGCCGGCCGCTGTCTCGAGTACCACGACCTCAACCCGGACACGCTCGCGCGCGCGATCGCCGAGGAGATCGGCCGCGAGCCCGGCAGCCGGCCGGTCGAGACCGACGGCGCCGGACGCGCCGCCGCACTGGTCGCCGACCTTCTCTGATCCCGCCCCCGCCAGGCCCTAAGGTTGGTCCCGCACCGCGACCCGATCTCGTTCCACCGGAGGCTCCGCTGAACACCAACCAGGCACCTGACAGTCCATCCAGGCAGTTCCCGGCCGCGATCCTGATGGACATGGACGGCACCCTGGTCGACACCGAGCCCTACTGGATCGCCGCGGAGTACGCGATCGCCGAGCGCTTCGGGGCGACGTGGTCCGAGGAGCAGGCGATGGAGCTGGTCGGCAACGCGCTGATCGAGTCGGCGCGGCTGGTCAAGGTGGGCATGGGTCTTCCCCACGAGCCCGAGGAGATCGTCGAGATGCTCCTCGACGGCGTGGTCGAGCAGGTCGAGCGTGAAGTCCCGTGGCGCCCCGGAGCGCGTGAGCTGCTCACCGACCTCTTCGAGCAGGGCGTGCCATGCGCCCTGGTGACGATGTCGTACGCCCGCTTCGTCGGCCCGATCCTCCAAGAGCTGCCCGAGGGCACCTTCAAGGTGATCGTCACCGGTGACATGGTGCGCAACGGCAAGCCCCACCCCGAGCCCTATCTGACCGCGGCCGCCGCCCTCGGGGTCGCGGCCGAGGACACCATCGCGGTCGAGGACTCCAACACCGGAGCCCGCTCCGCCGAAGCGGCCGGCTGCACCGTCCTTGTCATCGAGAACCACGTCCCCGTCGCCCCCGGCGAGCGCCGGGTCTTCCGCGACACGCTCGAGGGCATGACGTACGCCGACCTGGCCGGACTGTAGGTCACATCGAGCGTCCGCGGTGCGAGCCGGCCGCGGCGGAGCAGCGCTCGGTTCACCGCGACCGAGCCAGTCGGCTTCCGGCGCCAAGGGTGGGATCGTGGACGCAGATCAGGCTGCGTCGAGAAACGGGCGTACGTGGGCGAGCGCCTCGGTCCGGCTCATGACGTGGAGCCGGAGGAAGATGTTCTCCAGATGCTTGCGCACCGTCGCGTCGGAGAGACCGAGCGACCTGGCGATCTGGATGTTGCTCGCCCCGGTGGCGACGCGGCGCAGGATCTCCCATTGGCGCGGTGTCAGGTTCGGCTCGCCCCGCAGCTCGCGGTCTCGGCGTGCGTGCAGCTCTGCCAGATGAGGCCGGACCAGCCGCAGCATGTTCACCTCACGCTCTGTGAAGCCCGGGCCGTCGTCGCGGAACAGCAGTAGTCGCCGGTCCAGCGGACCGTACGGTGCCATCGGTACGAGCACCTTGTGCTGGTGGATTCCCAAAGCGGCGTGGAACGAGCCCATCGGCGTGTTTGCATAGGCCCGCTCGGTCCACAGGTCGGAGTCGCGCAAGACTGTCGTGTAGTCGCCGGTGAGCACCGGGCCCGCGCAGCCTCCGTAGTTCCAGAACTCCTGCCAGAACAGCTGGTCGTACTCCTCGTCGTCGCAGGACACCTCGCGGTCTGCACCGTCATCGCGAGCCTCCAGGAGGTGCACCCGCTGCTCGCTGACGTCCATGAGCTGGAACGTCATGTCGTCGCAGGGGATCAACTCACGCAGTCCGGCGAGCACGTGGGGATAGAAGATGTCGCCGCTCTCGGTCACGTCGCAACGTTCGAGGACCGCGAGCAGGGCTTGGACGTCGTCGTCGGTCAGCACCCAGCGACCTGTCATGCGCTCGCCCCCTCGGTCTGCGCCTAAGTCTAGGACCGGAAGGTCGATCCGGATATACGCGGAACGGCGTACGCACAATCTCGTGCGCGGTACGTCTGATTCCGTCGGGTGCCGGGGAGGTGGACCGTGGAGATCACCATCTACACCGACCACGGAGGTCGCCATGAACTATTTGACTCGTCCGTTCGCCCGACTCGCCGCCAGCATCGCGACGGCCTTGGGCATCCTGCTCGTCGCCGCCGGCCGAGCAGCGGCGAACTACCCTGACCCGCAAACGGGCGGAGCGGGGGATGTTCCCCCGACGCCCGGCACTGCGCCGGCCCCGCCGGTCACCGACACGGCGGTCTCCGCCCTGCAGTGGTCGCTGCTCGCCCTCGCCGTTCTCGCCGCGCTGGTGATCGGCGCGGCGGTCGCGACCGCCGTCCAGCGCCATCGCACGGCGCGGCCCGTCCTTTGACTCCAGCCCCGGCGTCCGCTCGAAGGATTCGCGGGCGCCGGCCGCCGGAGAACCCGACCGAGACCTACTAAGGTTCCATTCGTGTCCATGCAGATCACTCCGTCCATCCTCAACGCCGACTTCGCCGCCCTGGGGGCCGAGGTGGCCAGGATCCCCAGCGCCGACTGGATCCATGTCGATGTGATGGACAACCACTTCGTGCCCAACCTGACCTTCGGACCGACGATGGTCGAGGCGATCGCGCGGTCCACGGACACGCCCCTCGACGCCCACCTGATGATCGAGAACACCGACCGTGAAGCGCTGGCCTACGTCGAGGCCGGTTGTGGCTCGGTGACCTTCCACGTCGAGGCCACCAAGGCACCGGTACGCCTGGCCCGCGAGATCCGGGCGAAGGGTGCCCGGGCCTCGATGGCGCTCAAGCCGGCGACCCCGATCGAGCCGTACGAGGACATGCTCGCCGAGCTCGACATGGTGCTGCTGATGACGGTCGAGCCCGGTTTCGGCGGGCAGAAGTTCCTCGACCTTGTGCTGCCCAAGATCCGCCGGGCGCGCTCGATGATGGACAAGCACGGTGTCGAGACGTGGCTGCAGGTCGACGGCGGGGTCTCCCTGGAGACCATCGAGCGCTGCGCCGAGGCCGGGGCCGACGTCTTCGTCGCCGGCTCCGCGGTCTACTCGGCCGCGGACCCGGACGCGATGGTCAACGCGCTGCGGGACAAGGCCGTCTCAGCTGTCGACGCCTGAACCGGCCTCGTGCCGCCGGTGTGGCACACTGGTTCTCAGACGAGCTTGTGCTCGCGTGCTCTGGGGTCGGTGAAATTCCGAGCCGGCGGTGACTGGATTCAGGTCCAGAAGTCCGCGACCCGATGACAGCCAGTCATCGGTTGAGCAGGTGAAACTCCTGCACCGACGGTTAAAGTCCGGATGGGAAGACGCACGCAGCCCGATTCGTCGTGACCGCCCTGGATCCACAGCGCGCGGCGCGATGTCTCGGCCTGAACCCCGGAGTCCGTGAGACGGACCAGAGGGGATCAGATGAAGTGCTTGGATCAGCGTGACCCGGAGCCGGGGGCGATGCGTCGTGCCCTGGACCTGGCCGCTGCGATCGGCGCCCCGGGACCTGCCACCTACCCGAACCCACGGGTGGGCTGCGTACTCCTGGGGTCCGACGGGTCGATGATCGCCGAGGGCTTCCACCGCGGGCCCGGCACCCCGCACGCCGAGGTCGACGCGCTGTCGAAGGCAGGCGAGGCGGCGCGCGGGGCGACCGCGGTGGTCACGCTCGAGCCGTGCAACCACACCGGCCGCACCGGACCCTGCTCGCAGGCGCTGATCGATGCCGGCGTCGCTCGCGTCGTCTTCGCCCAGGCCGACCCCAACCCGGTCGCCGCCGGGGGAGCGGAGCGGCTGAAGGAGGCGGGGATCGAGGTCGAGCAGGGCCTGTACGCCGCGGAGTCCCGTGAGCTCAACTGGGTCTGGACGCGCGCGGCCGAGCTCCAGCGCCCCTACGTCACCTGGAAGTTCGCCACCACGCTCGACGGTCGCAGCGCCGCCGCCGACGGCACCTCGCGCTGGGTCTCCTCGCGCGCCGCGCGGCTCGACAACCACAAGCTGCGGGCGCTGTCCGACACGATGCTGGTCGGGACCAACACGGTCGAGGTCGACGACCCCGCGCTGACGGTCCGCGACCTGGAGGACCGGCTGGTCGGCGTACAGCCGCTGCGGGTCGTCATGGGGGAGCGCGACCTTCCGGCCGAACGTCGGATCTTCGACACGCAGGCTCCGTCGCTGCACCTCCGCACCCGCGACCCGCACGCGGCGCTGGCCGAGCTGTGGGAGCGCGAGCGGCGCCATGTCTTTCTCGAGGGCGGGCCGACGCTGGCCGCGGCCTTCCTGGAGGCGGGCCTCGTGGACGAGATCGTCGTCTACGTCGCCCCGTTCCTGCTCGGCGCCGGCCGCTCGGCCGTCGCCGACCTCGGGATCACCACCATCTCCGACGCCTTCCGGCCGCGGGTGCGTTCCGTCGACGTGCTCGCACCGGCCGCCCCCGGCGAGGAGCCGAACGTACGACTCATCTTGGAACCACAGAAAGGGGAGCAGTGATGTTCACCGGGATTGTTGAGGAGCTCGGCACCGTCGCCGGGATCGAGGACCAGGGCGACGCCGTACGCCTGACCATCTCCGCCGAGACCGTGCTGTCGGACGCCGAACTGGGTGCCTCCATCGCGGTCAACGGCTGCTGCCTGACCGTCGCCACGCTCGGTGAGCGGGAGTGGACCGCGGATGTGATGCTGGAGACGCTCAAGCGGACGAGCCTGCACGCGCTGACGGCCGGCGACCAGGTCAATCTGGAGCGTGCCGTCACTCCCACGACCCGGCTGGGCGGCCACATCGTCCAGGGGCACGTCGACGGTGTCGGCCGCATCGTCTCGCGCGAGCCGAGCGAGCACTGGGAGGTCGTCACGATCTCGCTGCCTCCCGAGCTGGTCCGCTACGTCGTCGAGAAGGGCTCGATCGCGGTCGACGGGATCAGCCTCACCGTCGTCTCCGTGAGCGACGACGCGTTCACGGTCAGCCTCATCCCCGAGACCCTGGCGCGTACGTCGCTGGGGTTCCGGGCCGTCGGCGACGAGGTCAACCTCGAGACCGACATCATCGCCAAGCACGTGGAGAAGCTCGTGCTGACTTCACCGGAAGGGATTCGGTCATGAGTATCGAGAACGGTACCGAGCAGTACGTGGGGGTCCGGCTGGATCCGGTCGAGAACGCGATCGCCGACCTGGCGGCCGGTAAGCCGGTCGTGGTCGTCGACGACGAGGACCGGGAGAACGAGGGCGACCTGATCTTCTCCGCCGAACTGGCGACCCCGGAGGTGATGGCGTTCGCGATCCGCTGGTCCTCGGGCGTGATCTGCGTGGCGCTGCCGGGGGAGCGGCTCGACGCCCTCGAGCTGCCGCCGATGACTCGTGTCAACGAGGATCGCAAGCAGACCGCGTATGCCGTCTCCGTCGACGCCCGTGAAGGTGTCTCGACCGGCATCTCGGCGGCCGACCGGGCGCTGACGACCCGGCTGCTCGCCGGTCCGTCGTCGGTCGCCGGCGACCTGACCCGTCCGGGTCACGTCTTCCCGCTGCGCGCCCGCGACGGGGGAGTGCTGGTGCGGGTCGGCCACACCGAGGCCGCGGTCGACCTGACCCGGCTGGCCGGCCTGGAGCCGGCCGGTGCCCTGGTCGAACTGGTCAACGACGACGGCACCATGCAGCGCGCGCCGCAGCTGCGGGAGTTCGCCGACGAGCACGGCCTCGCGATGATCTCGATCGCCGACCTGGTCACCTTCCGGCGGCGTACGGAGGTGCTGGTCGAGCGTCGCGCGGTGACCCGGCTGCCCACCGAGTTCGGCGAGTTCACCGCCTACGGCTACCGCACCACCGACGATGGCGTCGAGCACGTCGCGCTCGTCCACGGCGACGTGTCCGGATGCGATCCGGTCCTCGCCCGGGTGCACTCGGAATGCCTGACCGGGGACGTGTTCGGGTCCCGGCGCTGCGACTGCGGGCCACAGCTGCGCGAGGCGCTCGAGCGGATCGTGGAGGCCGGCTGCGGCGTCGTGGTCTACCTGCGCGGCCACGAGGGCCGCGGGATCGGGCTGCTCGCCAAGCTGCAGGCCTACCAGCTGCAGGACGGCGGCCGCGACACGGTCGACGCCAACCTCGACCTCGGCCTGCCGGCCGATGCCCGCCACTACGGCTCCGCCTCGCAGATCCTGCGCGACCTCAAGATCGACTCGGTACGCCTGCTGACCAACAATCCTGAGAAGGTGAGCAACCTGGAGGCGTACGGCGTCGAGGTCGCCGAGCGGGTGCCGCTCACCCCGCGGCCCAACGAGCACAATCTCGCCTATCTGCTGACCAAGCGTGACCGGATGGGTCACGCACTGCCCGATCTGAACATGTCTGAGTCCAACGGAGTCGAGGAGAACCGATGAGTGGCAAGGGAGCCCCTACCCCCGAGGTCGTCGACGCGAGCGACCTGCGGGTCGCCGTGGTGGCCGCGCGCTGGCACGACGAGGTGATGACCGGCCTGCTGAACGGCGCCGAGCGGGCGCTGAAGGATGCCGCCGTCGGCGGGCTGACGGTCGTCCGGGTCCCGGGAGCCTTCGAGCTCCCGGTCGCGGCCGCGGCGCTCGCCAAGTCGGGCTACGACGCCATCGTCGCGCTGGGCGTCGTCATCCGTGGCGGCACCCCGCACTTCGACTACGTCTGCTCGGCCGCCACCGACGGGCTGAACCGGGTCGCCATCGACCACGTGGTTCCCGTCGGTTTCGGCCTCCTGACCTGCGACGACGAGGAGCAGGCGCTCGACCGGGCCGGGCTCGAGGGATCCAGCGAGGACAAGGGCTACGAGGCCGCCGCGGCGGCCATGGAGACCGCGCTCGCCCTGCGCGACTGCGTACGCCACTACTGACAGCGCCGAGTCGGCTCGTCATGACGAGCCGACTCGGCGTCGGGGGTCAGTCGATGAGCGTGGCGACCAGATCACCCTGGCGGCGGCGCGCGCCCGGGTCCTGTCGGGTTGCGGCCTGCCCCACCGTGAACCCGTGCGGGGCGAGGAGCTCCTCGAGGGCCTCGGCTGACCAGTAGTAGGCGGTGTGCACCGCGTGGTCGAACGCCTCGCCCGGCTCGCCGTCGAAGAACCCGATCAGCGTCGAGCCGCCGGGCGTCAGGACGCGGGCGAGCTCGCCCAGGATCGCGGGCAGGTCGGTGGGTGGGGTGTGGATGATCGAGTACCAGGCCAGGATCCCGCCGACCGAGCCGTCGGCCAGGGGGATCGCCGCGAGGTCGGCTCGCTGGAAGCTGACGTCTGGATACCGCGCTCGTGCGTCGGCGACGAACTCGGCTGAGGCATCCAGGCCGATCACCTCGCGGAGGCCGCTCGTGGTGAGCTCCTGGCTCCAGAGCCCTGGGCCGCAGCCGGCGTCCAGGAGGCGGCCGGTCGTGGTGTCTCGCCAGGTGGTGATCGTGTCGCGGTCGCGCTGTGCGAGCTTGTCGATCGTTCCGAACAGGTCGATGTACTCAGCTGCGCGGCTGTCGTAGGCGGCGCCGATCTCGGTCATGGTCATCAGGGACAGAGAGTAGCGGTCTCGCTATAATTTGCGCATGCATGCAAATACGCAACCTCCGGTGTGGGGGGATGACGTGGTCACTCTCGCTGTCGAGGTGCTGCGGATGCTGGCCGATCCCACGCGTCTGCAGATGGCGGGGCTGTTGCTGGACGAGGAGCGGTCCGTCTCGGAGCTCGCCTCGATGTTGGACAAGCCGGTGCCGGGGGTCTCGCAACATCTGGCGAAGATGCGGATGGCGCGGCTGGTGACCACGCGGAAGGAGGGGACCTCGGTGCTCTACCGGGTCGAGAACGGGCACGTGCGCCAGCTGGTCCTCGACACGATCGGGCATGTGGAGCATCTCCTGGACCAGGTTCCGGCGCACCACCGATCCACGGAGGAGTCGGCATGACCCACACGCTGCATGATCACCCGAGCGACCGTGCCCACGACAGCCACGACCACGAGCACAGCCATGGGCACGATGGCGGTTGGGCGCGGGTCCGGCACGCGGTCTCGGAGGTGTTCGGGGCTCACTCCCACGATGCCGCGGACCAGGTCGACGAGGCGCTCGAAGCGGACGTACGCGGTCGCAGGGCATTGTGGATCAGCCTCGGTGTCCTCGCGCTGACGGCGGCGCTGCAGGCGGTCGTCGTGGCCCTGACCGGGTCGGTGGCGCTGCTGGGCGACACGCTCCACAATGTCGCGGACGCGCTCACGGCGGTGCCGTTGCTCGTGGCGTTCTGGCTCGCGCGACGTCCGGCCAACGACCGGTTCACCTATGGGTACGGACGGGCCGAGGAGCTTGCCGGCCTCTTCGTCGTCGCCATGATCGCGCTCTCCAGCATCCTGGCGGGCTGGGAGGCCGTCGACCGGCTCTTCCATCCGCGCGAGGTCCAGCACGTCTGGGCGGTTGCCGCCGCCGGTGTCATCGGATTCCTCGGCAACGAGATCGTCGCGCGGTACCGGATCCGGGTGGGCCGCCAGATCGGCTCGGCCGCTCTGGTCGCCGACGGGCTCCACGCGCGCACGGACGGCTTCACCTCGCTGGCCGTGGTCCTCGGTGCCGCCGGGGTCGCGGTCGGGATGCCGTGGGCCGACCCGGTGATCGGGCTGCTGATCGCGGTCGCGATCCTCGGCGTGCTGCGCTCGGCCCTCAAGCAGGTCGGCGCCCGGCTGATGGACGCGGTCACCCCCGAGGACGTACGCAGGGCGCGGGAGGCGGTCCGCACCGTGGACGGCGTGCTCGAGGTCCGGAGCCTGCGGCTGCGGTGGATCGGGCACACCCTCCACGCCGACGGCGACATCACCGTGCCGGCCGACCTCGCGGTCTCCGCCGCGCACGACATCGCCCACCATGCCGAGGAGCACCTCCTGGAGGCGCTGCCGCGGCTGACCAGTGTCGTCCTCCACGTCAGTCCCGAGGGCACGCACTGACTAGGCTCTGCCCCGATGAACATCTTCGAGTTCGACGGCAAGAGTCCGCAGATCCATCCCGATGCCTGGGTGGCGCCGACGGCGACGCTGATCGGTGACGTACGCCTCGGCCCGAACGCCAGCGTCTGGTACGGCGCGGTGCTCCGTGCCGACGTCGGGCCGATCATCATCGGCGAGGGCTCCAACGTGCAGGACAACTCGGTGCTCCACGTCCGTCCGGGGTCCTCGCTCGAGATGGGGCCGCACAGCACGGTCGCCCACGGCTGCGTGGTGCACGGGGACCGGATCGGGACCGGGTCGCTGATCGGCAACGGCGCAGTGATCTCCGACTCCGTCGTCATCGGCGACGGCTGTCTGATCGCGGCCGGTGCGATGGTGGTCGAGGGCACCGAGGTGCCCGATCGCAGCCTGGTGATGGGCGTGCCCGCCAAGATCCGCGGCACCATCGAGCCCGACACGAACCCGGCGGCGATCCTGGAGCTCAACGCGCCGGGCTATGTTGAGTTCATGAAGCTGCATCGCGCGACCGTACGCCGCATCCAACCCTGACCCTGAACCTGAGGGTTACTCCGCTCCGCAGGCCACGCAGTGGATCGAGCCGACCCGACGGTCGGCCTCGCAGGTCGTGCACGGTGCGATGGTCTCGCGACCGCAGCCCTCGCAGTGCTTGCCACGGGTCGGGTAGCCGCAGTAGGGGCAGTCGCCCTTGCGTACGCGCATCGCCGGGATGCGCTTGGCCAGGAGCCGCTGGACCGCCACGAACACTCCGACCGTGGCCGCGGCGCCGAACAGCGACAGGATGAGCGGGCCGAAGTCGGCGTACTCGAAGGTGTAGTGGAAGGCGAAGACGAGGGCCATGATCACCCCGGTCGCGGCGAGCGCGAAGCCGAGCGGGAGGAAGCGGGAGCCGCTGCGGCGCAGCCGGTAGAGGACCCAGAATCCGACCAGGCAGAGCAGGATGACGAAGCCGAGCCGGATGCCGATCTGCATCGCCTCATGGCCGGGGATCTCGCACGCCGTCTCGCCGTTGTTGCACTGGTCCCAGTCCATGTAGAGCGGCCACCAGCCGGCGACCTTGACGTAGAACCAGACGGTGCCGACGAGCAGGAAGGCGGTCAGTGCGACCGCCAGGAACCGCTCGCTGCGGGTCGACTCGACCTCGTCGGCGGCGATAGGGGTCTTCATGGTGTGCTCCTGTGGGATCGGGTGCGGGCGTGGAAGCCGACCTCGAGGCGGCAGTCGAGGGCGGCGGCCACCCGGAGGAGGGTGTCGATCTTGGGCGGGCGGGACCCGGACTCCAGTCGGGCGATCGCCGACTGGGTCGTCCCGCAGAGCTCGGCGAGCTCGCGCTGGGACAGGCCTCGCGCGACCCGGTGCTCGGTGACCTGTGCGGCGATGCCGACGTAGAACGCGGTGTCCTCGTCGTCGATGCTCATGCATCGAAGGTATCGCAGTCCTGCTATGACAGTCCATAGCAGGACTGCTATCGATTCGGTGAGACGATTCGGGTGCGGGGTCGCGTACCGCCTAGGCTTGGCGCTCGTGAAGACGTTCGACGAGCTCTGGGCCGAGCTGAGTGAGAAGGCCCGGACCCGACCTGAAGGATCCGGCACCGTGGCACAGCTCGACGCCGGGGTCCATGCGATCGGGAAGAAGCTGGTCGAGGAGGCCGCCGAGTCCTGGATGGCGGCCGAGTACGAGGGCAAGGAAGCGACCGCGGAGGAGATCTCCCAGCTGCTCTACCACGCCCAGGTGCTCATGCTCGCCAGCGGCATCTCGATCGACGACGTCTACTCACACCTGTAGGGAAGCCTCATGCCTGACACCACCCAGACCGACATGCTCCGGATCGCCGTGCCCAACAAGGGCTCGCTGTCCATCGCTGCCTCCGAGCTGCTGCGCGAGGCGGGCTACCGCCAGCGCGAGGACTCCAAGCGCCTGACCCTCATCGACGAGGAGAACGGCGTCGAGTTCTTCTACCTGCGCCCGCGCGACATCGCGCTCTACGTCGGCGAGGGCACCCTCGACATCGGCATCACCGGCCGCGACCTGCTCCTCGACTCCGGCGCCAAGGCCGACGAGGTCGTCGGGCTCGGCTTCGGCCGTTCGCGGTTCCACTTCGCCGGCCGCGCCGGTGACTTCACCTCGATCGAGGAGCTGCGCGGCAAGCGGATCGCGACCTCGTACGTCGGGGTCGTCTCGGCCTTCCTGGAGCGCGAGGGGATCGACGCCAGCGTCACCCGGCTCGACGGCGCCGTGGAGACCTCGATCCAGCTCGGTGTCGCCGACGCGATCGCCGACGTGGTCGAGACCGGCTCCACGATGCGCCAGGCCGGCCTGGAGATCTTCGGCGAGCCGATCATGCACTCCGAGGCGGTGGTGATCACCCGTTCGGGCGCCCAGCTGCCGAGTGCGTACGAGACCTTCCGTCGCCGCCTCGACGGCGTCCTGATCGCGCGCAGCTACGTGATGATGGACTACGACATCCGCGCCGAGTTCCTCGCCGAGGCCTCCGCGATGACGCCCGGGCTCGAGGGACCGACGGTCAGTCCGCTGCACCGCGAAGGCTGGGTCGCGGTCCGAGCGATGGTGCCGAGCAAGGGCTCGCAGAAGCTGATGGACGACCTGTACGCCGTGGGTGCCCGCGCGATCCTGCTGACGGAGATCAATGCCTGCCGGATCTGACCCCACCGGATCGGAACGTCCGGTGAAGCTGCCGCACACCTGGCGCCCGCTCGGGGCGCGCGTCATGGCCTGGTTCCTCGTGGCCGCTCTCGCGGTGATGTGCACGATGGTCTGGGTCGGTTTCACGCCCGAGATCAAGGCTCAGGTCACCATGTTCGAACGGCTCACCTTCGGCGCCGTGGGTCTCGGGATCGGGACCTGCGTGTACGCGCTGACCCGGTCGCGGGTCGTCGCCCGCACCGACGGCCTGACCGTCGTCAACGGCTTCAAGCGCCGCGACCTGGAGTGGGCCGAGGTCCTCGCGATCAACTTCCCCCGCGGCGCTCCGTGGCCCAACATCGACCTGGCCTCGGGCCACAGCATCTCCGCGCTCGGCATCCAGGCCGCCGACGGCGGCTCGTCGAAGAAGGCCGTGCGGACGTTGCGCGCGCTCGCCGAAGAGCTGTCCTAGCAGCGACTCCGCGGCGAACCGCCTACTACGGTTCGGGGAATCCTCGCCCGAACTGCTGATAGCCACGCCTGCGGCGTCCTAGCGTGTCTGCGTGATCTCATGGACTCGCGCCATCGCCGTGCTGGCCGCGGCGTTCACTCTGGCCTCGACAATGCCGGCCCAGGCCGCGCCGGTGCACCCGGTCGGCACCTGGGGTGCCTCGGCCGACGAGGTGGGCGGTGAGACCGGCGCCGCCGGCCTGGCGGACCGGTCGGTGCGCAACCTGGTGCACACCTCGCTGGGTGGCTCCGGCGTACGCATCTCCCTCTCCAACGCGTTCGGCGACCGTCCGGTGACCTTCGCCTCGGTACACCTGGGGCTGGCCGGCGACGGTGCGGCGGTGGTGTCCGGTACGAACCGGTCGCTGACCTTCGACGGCGCGGAGGAGGTCACTGTCGCCCCCGGCACCGAGGTGCTCAGCGATCCGCTCGAGGCCACGGTGCCGGCCGATACGACCCTCGCGGTGAGCTTCCACGTCGTCGGCGAGAGCGGTCCGATCACCGGGCACGACGTGGCCACGCAGATCTCCTACCTCTCCGGGACCTCCGGTGCGGACGTGGCCGGCGAGGAGTCGGGCGCGGCGTTCACGACGCAGATCTCCCGCTGGTACTGGGTCGAGAGCGTCGTCGTCGAGAAGCCGCGCCGGGTCAAGACCGCGGTCTTCTTCGGCGACTCGATCACCGATGGCAACGGCTCCACCGTCGGTGCCGACCGGCGCTACCCCGATCTGCTGGCGGACCGGGTGGCGGCGAGCTCCTACGCCGGTCGGTTCGGCGTGATGAACGAGGGCATCTCCGCCAACCGCGTCCTCACCGACGGGACCGGCGGCCAGCGCGCTCTGGACCGCTTCCGGCGCGACGTCCTGGACCAGCCCGGCGTCTCCACGGTCGTGCTGCTGGCGGGGATCAACGACATCCGCTGGGACGACGCCGACGACGCCTCCGACCTGATCGTGGCCTACCGCGACCTGATCGCGCAGGCACACGCCGAGGACGTGTGCGTCGTCGGCGCCACCCTGACGCCCTACGAGGGTGGCAGTCGCTACACCCCCGCGCGCGACCGGGTGCGGGTGGCGGTCAACGAGTGGATCCTGACCTCCGGCGAGTTCGACGGCGTCGTCGACTTCGACGCGGCCACGCGTGACCCCGAGCGGCCGGCGCGGTTCCTGCCGGCGTACGACTCCGGGGACCACCTCCACCCCGGCGACGCCGGCTATGCGGCGATGGCCGACGCGTTCGACCTCTCGCTGCTGGAATGCGACCTCTAGAGCGTGAGGGTCAGATCGCGGTGATGCCCCAGGTGACCTCGAGGCGCTCGTCGGGGGCGAGCGCGATCAGGTCGGTGCCGGAGTTGAACGCGTCCGGGGGAGCGGTCATCGGCTCGACGGCGAGGCCGCCGCGTGCCGGGGACTGGTCGTCGGCGCTGTAGACCATCAGCCACGGGTGGTGGTCGTCGACCCAGAGCGCGACGCCTCCGTCGGGGCCCTGGATCGTGACCGTGGCCCGACCGTCCTCGCCCCGGTCGAGATCGGTGAAGGCGTGGTCGAGGACGACATCGCCGATGGGCCTGGCGGAGGTGAAGTCGTAGGCCGTCCCGGCCGTCGCCTCGCTCGTGGTGGGCAGCTTGCGCTCGGGGTCGGAGAGCAGCCGTGTCCGCGCCGGAAGGGTGAGCGTCCACTCGTCGACCGGTCCCGCCCCGGCGCTCAGATAGGGGTGGGCGCCGACCGCGTAGGGCGCGGGGGAGTCGGCGTGGTTGGTCGCCGACTGGGTCACGGTGAGCCCGTCGGGTCCGACGGCGTACGTCACCTCGAGGTCGAGGGTCCACGGGTAGCCGCTCTGCGCCATCAGCCGGGTGGCGAGGGTGATCGAGCTCTTGGCCTCCTCGATCGGCAGCCACTGGGCCCATCGCACCAGCCCGTGGGAGGCGTTGTTGCGCGCGACCTCGGTGAGTCCGAGCTGATAGCTCTTCCCGCCGAACTCGTAGCGGCCGTCGCGGATCCGGTTCGGCCACGGCGCCAGCAACTGGCCCTTGCCGCCCCGGGACTGCTCCTCGTCGCCGAAGCCGGCGACCAGGTCCCGGCCCTCGTAGGACAGCAGCCGCAGCGCCCCACCACTCTCGGTCACCGTCGCGGTGTAGCCCCCGCCATCGATCGTGAACTGCTCTCCACTCGGTCTCAGCACGCTCACAGGCTATCGAGGTGGCGGGTTTGCTCCGGCGGCTGGTCGGGCCCTTAACCTCGGGGCATGGAGCGACGACAGCTGGAGTTCTTCCTCGCGATCGCCGAGGCGGGCAGCTTCACCAGCGCCGCGGCTCGGCTCCATGTCGCCCAGCCGTCGTTGTCGTACGCCGTGCGAGGGCTCGAACGAGAGCTCGGCGGTCCGCTCTTCGAGCGCCACGGCAGGGGAGTGCGGCTCACTCCGGCGGGTTCGGCGCTGCTCGGCCCGGCCCGCCGGGTCGTACGTGGCTTCGAGCTCGCCGCGGGCGCGGTCCGGTCCGTCTCGGACGAGGGGTTCGGCCGGCTGCGGATCACCTCCAGCACGGTGTGGGCGGTCGAGCCGCTGGTGCCGGTGCTGGCCGAGTTCCGGCGGATCCAGCCGGGCGCGCAGGTGGTCGTCACCGACCCGCAGCACCGCTCGGACGTCCTCGACCAGGTGCGCAAGGGCGAGGCGGACGTGGGCCTGATCGACGGGGCGACGCCGCACGGCCCGTTCGGCTCGCACCTGCTCGCCGAGCACGACCTGGTGGCGGTCCTGCCGCCCTCGGGCGAGGCGCCGGAGGAGGTCCGGATCGAGGACCTCGCCGACATCGGCCTGATCGCGACGCCGGCGGGCACGGCGCTGCGTACGTTCCTGGATGCCCGGCTCGAGGCCGCCGGTCTGCCCACGGAGGTCGCCATCGAGACGGCCCACGTCGCCTCGATCATCCCGCTGGTGCTGGCCCGCGCGGGGGTGGCGGTGCTGACCGAGGGCATGGCCGGCGCGGCGTCGCGGGCCGGAGCGCAGGTCGTGGCGCTGACGCCGGTGGCGCGGGTGAGCGTGTCGGTCGTGTGGCTGGAGGAGCGCGGGGACGCGCTGGTCGAGCAGTTCGTCGCGTTGGCTCAAGAGCTCACCGACTCGTAGCGAGCCATAGAGGTTCTCTATCGCAGCATCTCGATCCTGGTCTTGCTCATTGCCCGGACGTGCTGGAATACCCAGAAGGTCAATGTCTAGTGTGTTAGACATATATGAACCGATTGGATGGAGCATGCATGCGCCGCCCCCAACGCCTTGCTGTGGCCGCACTCGCCATCGCGGCGACAGCCGGCACCCTGACCGCCTGCACGACCGCCAGCGAGCGTGACGGCTTCGCCCAGAGCGACTCCGGCGGAGCCGAGGACTCGGTGGTCCTCGCCGAGCAGCCGTGGGTCGACCTCCAGGTCGAGAACGAGATCGCCGTCCAGATCCTCCAGAAGCTCGGCTACGACGCGAGCATCAAGAAGAACCTGTCCGTCGAGAACGCGGCGACCGCGGTCTCCTCGGGGCAGATCGACGCCTACCTCGGCAACTGGTGGCCCTCCCAGGAGCCCAGCTTCGGCGACCCCATCGACTCCGGTGAGGTCGAGGTCGTCTCCACGATCGTGAAGGGCACCGAGTACGCCCCGGCCGTCCCCGGCGACGTCGCCGAGGAGCTCGGGATCGAGTCGCTGGCCGACCTCGACGCCAACGCCGCGAAGTTCGGGAAGAAGATCTACGGCATCGAGGCCGGCTCCCCGGGCAACGAGACGATCCAAAAGGCGATCGACGAGGACGCGTACGGGCTGGGCGACTGGAAGCTCGTCGCCAGCGGCACTCCCGCGATGCTCGCCCAGGTCGAGAAGTCGCAGAAGGCCGGCCAGCCGATCGTGTTCCTCGGCTGGAGCCCGCACTGGATGACGGTGCAGTTCGACGCCGTCTTCCTCGAGGACCCGGACAAGGTCTGGGGCGGCGCCGGTGAGATCCGCACCGTCACCCGCAAGGGGTTCGAGGACGATAACCCGGAGATCGCCGAGCTGCTCGCCAACCTGACCTTCACCACCGACGAGGCAGGGCAGTTCTACTACGACCACGACAAGTCCGGGAAGGAGCTCGCCGACATCGCCGAGGCGTGGATCGACGACAACCCGGACAAGGTCACCGAGTTCCTCGACGGGGTCGAGGATGCCGACGGCGAGAAGGCGGAGATCTGATGAGCGAGACGAACGAGACGACCCGGCCCGCGATCGTCGGGCGTGGCCTGAGCAAGGTCTACGGCCTCGGCAGGAGGCAGGCCGAGAAGGTGCTGGCAGCCGAGGATCCGCGTGCGGCGGCCGCCGCAGCGGGCGGCTACCTCGGTGCCCACGAGATCGACTTCGAGATCGCCAAGGGCGAGATGTTCGTCGTCATGGGCCTGTCGGGCTCCGGCAAGTCGACCGTGCTGCGGATGATCAACCGGCTCAACGAGCCCAGCGCCGGCGAGCTCCTGATCGACGGCGAGGACATCACCAAGGTCTCCGACCAGCGACTGCGCGAGCTCCGCAACAACGGCATCGGGATGGTCTTCCAGCACTTCTCGCTCTTCCCGCACCGGACGGTGCGGGAGAACGCGGCGTACGGCCTCAAAGTACGCGGCACCGCGAAGCAGGAGCGTCTCGAGAAGGCCGACGCCGCCCTCGACCGGGTCGGCCTGGGCGGGCGCGGCGACAAGCTCCCGCACGAGCTCTCCGGCGGCATGCGGCAACGGGTCGGCCTGGCCCGTGCGCTGGCCGTGGATCCGCCGATCCTGTTGATGGACGAGCCGTTCTCCGCGCTCGACCCGCTGATCCGGCGCGACATGCAGGACCTGCTCGTCGACCTGCAGGCCCAGGACCAGCGCACGACGGTCTTCGTCACCCACGACCTCAACGAGGCGATGCGGATCGGTGACCGGGTGATGGTGATGCGCGAGGGCCGAGTCATCCAGGTCGCTCCCGGGCCCGAGATCGTGGCCCACCCGGCCGACGACTACGTCAGCGAGTTCGTCTCCGACGTCGACCGTGCCCGGGTGCTCAGTGCCGCCGATCTGGTGCGGCCGCCGCGCCTCGTGCTCGACGAGGAGACCAGCCGTGCCGACGCGCTCACCAGGCTCGGCGAGAACGAGGTCACCGGCGCCTTCGTGACCGACGGCGAGGATCGGCTGCTGGGTGTCGTGACCGCCGATCGGGTCGCCGACCTGAGCATCGGCGAGAGTCTGCGCGAAGCGCTCGGAGAGCCCTATGAGCAGGTCGGGCCCGACGACGTCGTCGGTGACTTCATGCAGCTCGCCGGACGCCAGGTGGTGCCGGTGACCGTGCTCGACGACGACGGACGGATCGTCGGGGTCGTGCCTCGGGCCGCGATCCTCTCGGCCCTGTCCACCGCCAACGACGCGAGCGCCGACACCGAGGCCAAGGAGGTGGCCCATGCCTGACCTTCACATCGGCGACCTCGGTGAGGACGTCATCAACTTCCTCACCGACAATCTCGGACCGTTCTTCGACGGCATCAAGGAGGCGCTCAACTTCCTGCTCCGGATGGTCTACAACGTGCTCGGCGGGCTGCCGCCGGTGGCGATGATCATCGTGCTCGCCGTGATCGCGCTGCTGGTGACCCGCAAGGTCGTACTGACCCTGGTGCTGACCGTCGGGCTGCTCCTGATCGAGTCGATGGACCTGTGGTACGAGACGATGCAGACCACCACCTCGGTGCTCGTGGCGACGCTCGTCGCGCTGGTGATCGGCATCCCGTTGGGCATCTGGTCGGCCTTCTCGCCACCGCTGCGAGCAGCGCTGCGGCCGGTCCTGGACCTGATGCAGACGCTGCCGGTCTTCGTCTACCTGCTGCCGACGATCCTCTTCTTCGGCGTCGGTGATGCGCCCGGTCTCGTCGCCACGATCGTCTTCGCGCTGCCGCCCGCGGTCCGGCTCACCCAGCTCGGGATCAACCAGGTCGATGCCGAGACCGTGGAGGCGGCGGCCGCCTTCGGCGCGGGTCGCTGGGAGATCCTGCGCGAGGTCCAGCTCCCGCTGGCCAAGGACTCGATCATGACCGGCGTCAACCAGGTCATCATGCTCGCCCTCTCGATGGTCGTCGTGGCCGGTCTGGTCGGCGGCTCCGGCCTCGGTGGCGTGGTCGTCAACGCGGTCCAGGGCCTGCAGATCGGCGCCTCGATCGAAGGCGGTCTGGCCGTCGTCGTCATCGCGATCTACCTCGACCGCGTCTCGGCCGCACTCGGCGGCCAGCGTGGCCTGGTGCCGTCCTGGTGGCCGAAGCTCGGCCGTGGTGCCCGCACCAGGACCGCGCAGCCCGAGCTCACCGCTGCCTGACATCCCTGAGCTGACATCCCTGAGCTGACATCCCTGATCGGAGGAGAACGACCGTGACCATCACCGAGCTGCATCGTCCCGCCGACGTCGTCGAGACGTCCTCGGGCGTGCGGATCCGCCGCGCCGGCGCCCGGATCGGCGCCGTGATCGAGGGCCTGCACCTGGCCGAGGCCGGCGACACCCAGATCCAGGACGTACGCAACGCCCTGCTGCGCCACAAGGTGCTCTTCTTCCGGGGCCAGGACGGGCTCACCGACGAGGCGCAGAGCGCCTTCGCGGCCCGGTTCGGTGAGCTCACGACCGCGCACCCGACCGTCAACACCGGCTCCGGGCGGGTGCTGCGGGTGACCGCCAACGCAGGCATGGCGGCCAACGCCTGGCACACCGACGTCACGTTCGTGGACCGGGTCCCGGCGATCTCGGTGCTGCGCGCGGTCACCCTGCCGCCCTACGGCGGGACCACGATCTGGGCGAACACCGTGGCCGCCTACGACCGGCTCCCGGCGCCGCTGAGGGCGCTGGCCGACGCGCTCTGGGCGGTGCACACCAACTCCTACGACTACGCCCAGCGCGACGAGGAGCACGAGCAGCCCGACGCCAACTACTCCCGGGACGACTTCGCCTCGATCCACTTCGAGACCCGGCACCCGGTCGTCCGTGTCCACCCCGAGACGGGGGAGCGGTCCCTGGTGCTCGGCTCGTTCGTGAAGGAGTTCGAGGGCCTGACCTCCACCGAGTCGATCCACCTGTTCAACCTGCTCCAGGACCGGGTCACCAAGCTCGAGAACACCATCCGCTGGGCCTGGCAGCCCGGTGACGTGGCGATGTGGGACAACCGTGCCACCCAGCACTACGCGGTCGCCGACTTCGATCACCACCCGCGCGAGATGCGCCGGGTCACGGTCGCGGGTGACGTACCGGTCTCGGTCGACGGGCGGCGCTCGGAGGTGCTCCAGGGTGACGCGCGCGCCTACTCGCGCCTGGACGAGCTCATCTCCTGACCCTGCTGGTCTCGACACGCTCGGCCGGCAGGGGACCTAGGTCATGACGACCACGTCGGCGCGGGCGGCGGTCCGGTCGTGGGCGAAGTGGTCGGTCTCGGCAGTGGCCCAGGCGTCCCAGTGGGGTCCGAAGGTGTCGCCGTCGCGGTCGATGCCGCGTCGCTTGCGCTCCTCCTCGGGTGCGTCGACCCAGGCGAGGGCGGTGCGGAAGCCGTCGTACGCGGCGGCGCCGCTGCCGACGCCCTCGACCACGAGCAGCGGGCACGGCGGGACCATGACCGTCTCGGCGTAGGCGCCCCGGTGCCAGTCGTAGCGGCGGTAGGAGCCGGGGGCGCCCTCGACGAGGGGGAGCAGGACGGTCTCGAGCTGGGCGATGCCGTCTGCGAGGCCGTCCCAGCCGGCGTACAGGTCGTCCATGTGGATCACCGGTGCCTGGGTCATCTCCGCCAGGGCGCCGGCCAGCGTCGTCTTTCCCGACCCGGCGGGGCCGTCGACGCAGATCAGCCGGCCCGGGCCGAGAGTGGCCGGGCGGCTCATCGCGATCGTGAGGAGATCGGCGGCAGCGGGGGAGTCGGTCGGGGTCAGGAGATGCCGTACTTCTTCAAGATGTCGTTGACGTCGGCCATGTCCTCGTCGTCGTCGTCGACCACCGGGCCCTTGGTCGTCCTCGGAGCCGTGACCGACGCCGGACCGGCCGAGCCGGGGGCGCCGCCGGCAGCCGCCTTCCGGGCTGCCCGGCTCGGCTTCTCCTTGGTGGGCAGGAGGCGGGCGACGAAGATCAGCACGATCGCGAGCGTGGCGATGCCGAACCCGATCCACACGGTCGGGCTGAAGACCAGGCGCGCGGCCCAGTCGGCGATCGCGTCGACGATTCTGCCGCCGGCGCGCAGCAGGCCGGTCAGGTAGGCCGCCGGGGCGAGCAGCGTCCACCCGAGCGCCTTCACGCCGGCTCCGAGGCCACGCCGTCGGAACGCGACCCAGGTCCAGATCGCGCCCAGAACGGTGAGCGCGGCGGCTAGTGCGAGGTAGGCGCCTTGGTCCATGCCCACAGTCTTCCACCGTCCCGGTCGCCCGGCACCCGGACTGTCCCCGATATCGGCCCTGATCTTCGGCTGAGGTTCAATGGAGTCGATGAACGACAAGCGACTCCTCGGCACTGCGTTTCCCGGCGACACCGGCGAGACCAGCCCCGAGGTCGTGTCCGTGATGAGGTCGTACGCCGCGGGTCAGGCGATCCACGCCGACGTGCTCACCACGCTCGCCTCCGCCCGGGTGCTGGTCCCGGTCGTCGCGGTGCTGGGCGAGGTGGAGGTCGACGAGGCCGGCCTCGCCCACGACAAGACCTCCGACATGGCGACCGTGCTGCTCACCGGCGCCGACGGCCGGCAGGCGCTGCTCGGGTTCACCGGCACCGCGCCGCTGCAGGCGTGGCAGACCGACGCCCGCCCGGTGCCGGTCTCGCTGCGCGACGCCGCCCAGGCCGCCGTCCACGACGGCGCGGATGCCCTGGTGCTCGATCTCGCCGGGCCGGTCCCGTTCGCGATCGAGGGCGATGACCTGCTCAAGGTGGCCGAGGGCTGGCAGCTGGCGACCGTCGGGCCGCGTACGGCCTGGGTGCGGCCCTGACGATTGGCTCCCCAGGATTGGGTGGGCAGGGGAATGTTGCAGTAGTGTCCCGTGTTGACCGATCAGCCGACGTACGCCGTCGGTTCGATCCAACAAGCGGAGATCACGACAGCGTTCTCCCACCCGCATCGACCGCCCAGCAACAGAGGTCGTCGGGTCCGGTCCCGAAGACAGTGCCCGAGAGTTTCACGGGTCAGTGGATTCGGTGGTGTGAGCCCCAACGTGGGTGAGCGTCCTGACTGGCTTCCGCTTGTAACAATCCAGCGGAAGCCTTTTTTGATTTCCGGACCGCTCGTGCACGCGGCCCGGAAGCCGAGATCCCGAGCCTCCGCAGCCACAACAACTGGAGGACACATCAGCACTGAGCTTCGTATCAACGACCGGATCCGGGTTCCCGAGGTCCGCCTCGTTGGTCCCAACGGAGAGACGGTCGGCATCGTGCCGACCCCTGACGCGCTGCGCCTGGCCCAGGAGGCCGACCTCGACCTGGTCGAGATCGCCCCGCAGGGTAAGCCGCCGGTCTGCAAGCTCATGGACTACGGGAAGTTCAAGTACGAGAACGCCCAGAAGGCCCGTGAAGCCCGTCGAAACCAGACGAACGTGATCATCAAGGAGATGAAGCTTCGTCCGAAGATCGACAAGCACGACTACGAGACCAAGAAGGGTCACGTCGTGCGGTTCCTCAACGCTGGGGACAAGGTCAAGATCACGATCATGTTCCGCGGTCGTGAGCAGCACCGTCCCGAGCTCGGCTTCCGCCTGCTGCAGCAGCTGGCCGACGACGTCCAGGAACTGGGCTTCGTCGAGTCCTCGCCGAAGCAGGACGGCCGCAACATGATCATGGTGCTCGGCCCGCACAAGAAGAAGGCCGACGCCAAGGTCGAGGCCAAGGAGGCCAAGGAGGAGAAGGCCGCCGAGCGCGCCGCCGACGAGGCCGCCGAGAAGGCGGAGCGTACGGCTGCGAACGCTGCCCGTCCGGCCTCCACCCCGAAGCCGAAGCGCCGCTCGGAGAACCTCGACCCCGACATCGACCTCTGAGTCGATCCACTGACTTCCGCCGCCGCGGCGCCCCGTGACCGGCCGGACGACGAGAGAAGGAAGAACTATGCCGAAGAACAAGACCCACTCCGGTTCCAAGAAGCGCTTCAAGGTGACCGGTTCCGGGAAGATCCAGCGCCTGCAGGCCGGCCGTAAGTCCGGTGCTGCGTTCGCCTCCGCGCCGACGACCGGCTCCCGCAAGAAGCACCGTCGCAACGCTGGTCTGGTGGAGCTCGCCCCCGCCGACGTCAAGCGCGCGAAGAAGCTGCTCGGTCGCTGAGCGATCACCCCGAAACTTTCCCTAGCATTCAAGGAGCACTGAAATGGCACGCGTCAAGCGCGCAGTGAACGCTGCGAAGAAGCGTCGCACCACCCTCGAGCGGGCCTCCGGTTACCGTGGCCAGCGCTCGCGCCTCTACCGCAAGGCGAAGGAGCAGGTCACCCACTCGCTGGTCTACTCCTACAACGACCGCCGCAAGAACAAGGGCAACTTCCGCAAGCTGTGGATCCAGCGGATCAACGCCGCCGCGCGCGCCGAGGGTATGACCTACAACCGCTTCATCCAGGGTCTCAACCTGGCCGGCATCGAGGTCGACCGCAAGATCCTCGCCGAGCTCGCTGTCAACGACGTGGCCGCGTTCAACGCGATCGTCGCCCAGGCCAAGGCTGCGCTGCCGGAGGACGTCAACGCCCCGGCGAACGCCTGAGCCTGACTCCGATCGTGGGAGTCTTGGTGTCACCAGGTGACACCAAGACTCCCACGTTCCATTTGTCGACCTACTCGATCATGGGGTGAGTGTGATTCTCTCTGCAGCCAACGCGCGTCTCAAGGAGATCCGCAAGCTTGCCCGCCGTTCCGTACGTGCGGAACGAGGTCTCTTCCTGGCCGATGGCCCGAAGGCGGTCGAGGGTGCGCTCGGGGTGAGTGGCTGTGTGCAGGAGATCTTCGCCACCGAGGCGGGAGCCGAGACGTACGCAGCCCTGCTGGCGGGTCAGGAGACGACCCTCGTCGAGGACCGAGCGATGGCGGGTCTCTCGGACTCGGTGAGCCCGGCCGGTGTGGTCGCGCTGTGCCGTTTCCTGGATGTCCCGCTCGCCGACATCGCGGGCCCGCTCGTGGTGATCTGTGCCGACGTACGCGATCCCGGCAACGCCGGCACCGTCATCCGCTGCGCCGACGCGGCCGGCGCGTCCGGGGTGATCCTGGCCGGCGACTCGGTCGATCTCTACAACCCCAAGACCGTCCGGGCCTCGGTCGGCTCCGCCTTCCACCTCCCGATCGCGGTCGAGCGCGACGCGATGGTCGCCGTCAAGGCAGCCAAGGCTGCCGGCCTGACCGTCCTGGCCGCCGACATGCACGGCACTGCCGACCTCTTCACCGCCGACGCGCTCCTCGCCCGGCCCACCGCCTGGCTGATGGGCAACGAGGCCTGGGGTCTGCCGTCCGAGCTCGCCGCCGAGGCCGACGAGGTCGTGAGCATCCCGATCTTCGGCAAGGCCGAGTCGCTCAACCTCTCCACCGCTGCCGCCCTCTGCGTCTACGCCTCGGCGCGGGCGCAGCGGGGGTGAATGCTCACCGAGGTATCTCGGTGGGCGCTCACTTCCCTCGTGGAACTTCGCGAAGGAAGTGAGCAGCCGGTGAGTTACCTCGGTGAGCATTCCGTGCCGCCAGTCGAGACGTCGCTACCGTCGGCCGAGAGGTCTCGAGGTGCCCGCTCGGCCGACGCGAGAGACGCCTCGGGCGGCGTACGCGACGCCTCGGCCGACCGGGGTGACGCGTCGGGCGACGGGGGTGACGCGTCGGGCGACGGGGGTGACGCGTCGGGCGACGGGGGTGACGTCTCGGGCGACCGGGGCGGCGCTTCGGCGGGGCTTGACCTTCATCTCACCTGAAGGGCGATGGTTGCGGCATGGATGAGCCACTGTTGACGATCGGGGCGTTCGCGCGGGCCGTGGGGCTGACCGCGAGCGCGCTGCGTCACTACGACGAGTGCGGGTTGCTGGTGCCGGCGGAGGTCGACGCGGGGACCGGGTACCGCTACTACACGCCCGAGCTCGCCGACCGGGCACGGTTGATCGTGGGCATGCGTGAGGCCGGGGTGCCGATCGAGACGATGCGGGTGGTGCTCGACTCGCCGGCCGGTGAGGCCAGGGCTGCGCTGGCGGAGTTCGTCGAGGATCGGAGCGCGCGTACGGCGCGGGCCGAGGAGGCCGTACGCGGCGTGCTGGCCGTCGTCGACGCCGGCCCCGCAGCGAGGCCGGCGCTCGTCGAGCTCCCCGGTCCGGTGCTGGCCGCGGCGATCCGGCAGGTACGGCATGCCGCCGAGTCCGATCCGGCCTCCGAGCTCGCCTCCGTCCTCATCGACGTCGCCGGCGGCAGCAGCAGCGCGGGGGTGGACGTGGTGGCGACCAACCGCTACTGGATGGCGGTGCGGGAGCTGCCGGCGATCGCCGAGGGCGACGGTGGCCGCGCGGTCCTGTCGCTGCCCGACGCGGCCGCGCTGGTCGACCGGCTCGACGCGATCACCACCGCGGAGCTGCGCATCGCCGACGGCACCCTCACGCTCGCCGGGCAGGAGCTGGGCCGCGACACCACCTACCCGGCGCATCGGCTGGTGCTGGCGGGTCTGGAGCCGGCCGTCACCCACGCGGTGCTCACCAAGGCCGATCTGCTGGCGGGCCTCGACGCGGCTGCGTACGCCGAGGTCGACCTCTTCCTCGGCGACCAGACGCGGCTCCGTTCGCCGCACACCGCCGAGCAGAGCGACGTACGCGGCGTGGTGACCGGCCCGCCGAGCCGGCTCCGACTGGGCACAGCTCTGTTCGGCCGCGCCCTGGCAGCGTGCCTGGGTGATGAGATCCAGCTGGCGGTGACCGCGCCGGACCGGCCGGTGGTGCTGACCTCGCCCTACCAGCCCGGGTTCACCGCGCTGGTCATGCCCGTGCGTCACGAGCCGACGAGCTGAGGATGGGACTGATCGCAGGCCGGGGGTTCCGCCCCTGGCTGGCAGCGTCGACCGCATCGGTCTTCGGTGACTCGGTGGCCTTCTTCGCGGTCGGCTGGGCGGCGGCGGGCTTCGGCGCCGACGCGGCCAGCCTCGTGCTGACGATCGAGGGCATCCCGTTGGCCGTGCTGGTGCTGGCCGGGGGAGTGCTGGCCGACCGGATCGGGATCCGGCGGACGATGGCCGCGTGCGACGCCGCGATGGTGCTGGTCATGGCCGCGTTCGCCGTCGGCGCGATCGATGGCGCGGGCCTGTGGATGCTGGTCGCGGTCGGTGCGCTCTCGGGCATGATCCAGGCGCTGCGCCGACCCGCCGAAGGAGTCTTCCCGCGGCTGTTCGGGGCCGAGGACCTGGACCGGCGGATGGCGCTGGTCGGCTCGGCTCACCAGATCGCTCGCACCGCGGGGCCCGCGGCCGGCGGCTTCCTGATCGGCAACGGCGGCCTCCCGTTGACGGCTGGACTGGACGCGGCGACCTACGCTGTCGTGCTCGCCGCTCTGCTCCTCGTCCGACCGCCGCACGAGCCGGCTCCCGAGCCCGGCCAAGGCTCGGTCTGGCGCAGCCTGGCCGACGGCGCCGCGGCCGCGCGACGTACGCCCGGAGTCGTCCCGGTCCTGGTCGCCATCACCGGCCTCGCCGCGACGGTGCTCCCGCTGGTCATGCTCGCGCTGCCGCTCACCGGCCGCGAACGCGGCTGGACGGCGGCCGAGACGGGTCTCGTCTCGGGTGCCTGGGTGGCCGGGGGACTGGTGATGACCCTCACGGTCGCCCGCTGGGGCGCGCCGCGCGCGCAGGTCGCGGTCGCCGGCCCCGTGATCGCGGCCGGCGGGGTGGTCCTGCTGGCGGTGCGTACCGAGATCTGGGCGGGGGTCCTCGCGGTCGGCCTCGTCGGCGTCGGCACCACCATGCTGACCAGCTACCTGCTCCCGGCCTATGTCGCCCGCACCCCGCCGGAGATGCTCGCCCGGTTCTCGAGCCTGACCCAGCTGGCCCAGACGGGCCCGGTGCTGCTCGCGACTCCGCTGCTGGGGGTGGCGGCCGGGGTGGACGTACGGCTGGCCCTTGCCGTCATCGGCGCGCTCCTCCTGGCCACCGTTCCAGCGGCCGCGCGGGTCGCCCGGCTGCCCGAGCCGATACCCCAGCGGGTCTGATACACGGAACGCAAATCTGTTTCACTCGAGGGCATGACGAACGTGAGCAGACGACGCCTGTTGGCCTCGGGCGGTGCGGCGGCCGCTGCCGGGGCGACCCTCCCGCTGTGGACGTGGTCGCCGAGCGCCTCGATCGCGGGCACGGGAGCAGGACTGGACCCCGAGTACGTCTGGGACGTCCGCGCCGATCCCGTCATCGAGCGTCTCTACGGCGAGGGCGTCGACAAGGTCGCCGAGGTCAACGAGATCCTGAAGGGCTGGACCACCAACGACCAGCCGCTTCCCGACGGGCTCCCGACCTACCTCGCCGGCTTCATCGAGGAGGCGAGGAGCCTCCCGGCCTGGGCCGACCAGGGGAAGCTGAAGCTGGCCGGGTCGTTCAATGAGGAGCGGTACGGCTTCTTCCTCGCGCTTCTCTACACCCTCGGCAGCGGCCTGATCAGCTGCGCGATCAAGCGCGAGGCGTGGTCGGTCTACTACTCCTACGGCGGCGCGAACATGCGCGACCGGATCGCCAAGACAACGGTGCTCGGCTATGACGTGATGGACGCCCAGGGCTGGACCGCGACCGGCCGGCTGATGGTCGACTCGGTCAAGACCCGGATGGTCCATGCCGCCGTACGCCACCTGCTGCCGCAGTCCCCGCACTGGCAGCGCGTCGGCGCCGGCCAGGAGATCCCGATCAGCCAGGCCGACATGCTCGTCACCTTCCACAGCCTCGGCACCTGGGTGATGAAGAAGTTCACCGAGTGGGACATCGCGCCGAGCAAGGAGCTTGCCGACGCGTTCCTGCACGCGTGGAACGTCGACCTCCATCTCCTCGGCGTGCAGGACCAGTATCTGCCGAAGGACTGGGCCGCCGCCTACGCCCAGTACGACCAGGTGATGGGTCCGGCGACCGGCGGCACCCGGGAGGGCGTCGAGCTGGCCCAGGCGCTGCTCGACTCGGTGATCGGCGAGGGCAACCCGCTGCTGCGCCACGAGCTGGAGTCGCTGGGGCGCTACGTGATCGGGGATGCGTACGCCGACATGATCGCCTTCGACAAGGACCCGGTGCTGGCGCCGGTCTGGGCGAGCGCCGTGCCGCTGCTGGTCAGGTCCTACCAGGGCACCGTCCCGCACATCCCGCTCGTCTCCAACCTGCTCCCCGAGGCCGTGCACACCTTCATCAAGATCTACTTCTCGCCCGGCGACCCGGCGCCCATCACGCTGCCGCTCAGCAATCGGCCCGAGTAGCGCTCCCCGCACGGCCGTGTCGGTCTAGGGTGTCGACGTGGACGCCAGAGAACTCGCCGATGCCCTGCCCGACGGCGTCGTCGTCGCCGATGGGGAGGGTGCGGTCGTCCTGGTCTCCGCCCTGGCCGGGCGCATGCTCGGCGTGGACCCCGAGGCGAGCCTCGGCCGGCCGCTGGGTGACGTACTCACGCTGAGCAACCCCGAAGGACACACCTGGACCAAGGTCAACCGGCCCTACGAGACCCTGCCGACCGTGACCGGCACCCCCGAGCAGGCGTGGCTGCTGCCCGACGGCACCGAGGTGCTGGTCCTCTCCACGATCCGGCGCCCGGCCCTGGACGCCGCCGTCGACCAGGTCTCGATCTCGCTGCGCTCGGGCCGCGGCCGCAAGCGCCTGGACCGTGAGCGATCCGACCTGGTCGCCACCGTCGCCCACGAGCTCCGCTCGCCGCTGACCGGCGTCAAGGGCTTCGTACAGGCGCTCCTGAACCGGTGGGACAAGCTCAACGACGATCAGAAGAAGCTGATGCTCAGAACGGTCGCCTCCGACTCCGATCGGCTCTCCAGGCTGATCGCCGAGCTCCTCGACGTCGCCCGGATCGACACCGGCCGGCTCCAGCTCTACCCGCGCCCCAGCGACGCGACGGTGCTGGTCACCCGCGTCGTCGAGTCGGTGCGCTCGGCGACCTCGCGGCCGATCGAGCTCGACATCTCCGCCGATCCCGACGATCTCGAGATCCACGCCGACCCGGACAAGTTCACCCAGGTCGTCACCAACCTCGTCGAGAACGCCGTACGTCACGGCGACGGCGTCGTCACCGTGAGCCTGGGCCTCCGGCCGGATGCCCCCGACCAGGTGCTGCTGGTCGTCGAGGACCGCGGCGAGGGGATCCCGGCCGAGCTCCGCCAGCGCGTGTTCACGAAGTTCTGGAAGCACGGCGCCCGCGGCGGCTCGGGCCTGGGCCTCTACATCGTCGGCGGCCTCACCCGCGCCCACAGCGGCTCGGTCAAGATCGCCGACGCCGACGGCGGCGGGGCCCGGATCGAGGTCGGCTGGCCGAGGAACCCACCGGTCTGACCCGCTGATGGGTGTTCCGGTTCGCGCGAGAGGGTGGGGGATTCCTAGACTGTCGCTCACACACTCGATGCGACGAAAGCCAGTGATGTCCGGTCCCAACACCGACTATGACCCGGTAGAGGTCACCCCCTTGAAGGCTGAGGAGGTCGAGGCCGCGCGCGATGCTGCGCTGGCGGCCATCGACGCCGCGAACAGTCTCGAGGAGCTCAAGCAGACACGGCTCGACCACGCCGGCGACCGTTCGCCGCTAGCCCTGGCCAACCGCGAGATCGGCGCCCTGCCTCCGGCCGCGCGCAAGGAGGCCGGCCAGCGCGTCGGCAAGGCTCGCGGCGCGGTCAACCAGGCGCTCGCGGCCCGGCAGAAGGTGCTCGAGGCCGAGCACGAGGCCCGGATGCTGGTCGAGGAGACCGTCGACGTGACGCTCCCGACCGACCGGCTCCCGGCAGGCGGGCGACACCCGCTCACCACCGGTGCCGAATACATCGCCGACATCTTCGTGGCGATGGGCTGGGAGGTCGCCGAGGGGCCGCTCATCGAGGCCGAGTGGCTCAACTTCGACGCCCTCAACCTGGGCCCGGACCACCCCGCTCGCACCATGCAGGACACCTTCTGGACCGAGCCGGCCGAGAACCACGTCGTCCTCCGGACCCACACCAGCCCGGTGCAGGCGCGCACGATGCTGACCCGCGAGGCGCCGATCTACGTCGTCTGCCCCGGACGCGTCTTCCGCACCGACGAGTACGACGCGACCCACTCGCCGATGTTCCACCAGGTCGAGGGCCTGGCCATCGACGAGGGCATCTCGATGGCGCACCTGAAGGGCACCCTGGACCACTTCGCCACGCAGATGTTCGGCGAGGGCATCGTGACCCGGTTCCGGCCGTCGTACTTCCCCTTCACCGAGCCGTCGGCCGAGGTCGACCTGACCTGCTTCGTCTGCCGTGGCGCGCAGGTCGTCGACGCCGGAGACGGTCAGCTCGTCACCTGTCGCACCTGCAAGGGCGAGGGCTGGATCGAGTGGGGCGGCTGCGGGATCGTGAATCCGCGCGTGCTGGTGGCGTGCGGCGTCGACCCGGAGAAGTACAGCGGCTTCGCGTTCGGGATGGGCATCGACCGCACCCTGATGTTCCGCACCGGCCTGTCCGACCTGCGCACCCTCTTCGAGGGTGATGTCCGGCTTACTACTGCATTCGGGAGTGAACTGTGAAGGCCCCCCTCTCCTGGATCAAGGAGTACGTCGACCTGCCTGCCGAGCTCGGGGTCGAGGAGATCACCGACCGGCTGACCGCGCTCGGCCTCAAGCTGGAGGCGATCGAGACCTCCGGCGCCGGCATCGAGGGCCCGCTCGTGGTGGGCCAGGTGCTCACCGCAGAGAAGGAGCCCCAGAAGAACGGCAAGACGATCAACTGGTGCTCCGTCGACGTCGGCGACGCCAACGGCACCGGCGAGCCCCAGGGGATCGTCTGCGGTGCGCACAACTTCGTCCCCGGCGACAAGGTCGTCGTGATCCTGCCCGGCGGCGTGCTGCCCGGCAACTTCCAGATCTCGGCGCGCAAGACCTACGGCCACCTGAGCGCCGGAATGATCTGTTCCGCCCGCGAGCTCGGTCTGGGGGAGGAGGCCGACGGCATCATCGTGCTGCCCGCCGACGCCCCCGCGCCCGGGACCGACGCGCGCGAGGTGCTCGGGCTCGGCGAGGAGATCATCGAGTTCGAGATCAACCCGGACCGCGCCTACGCCCTGTCGATGCGCGGCATCGCCCGGGACGCGGCGCTCGGCTTCGACGTACCGTTCCACGACCCGGCGCAGATCGACTTCCCCGTCGCTGACGGCTCGGGCTACCCGGTCCGGCTCGAGGACGAGGCGTGCGACTACTTCGTCACCCGCGTGATCACAGGGTTCGACCCGGCCGCGCCGACGCCCGAGTTCATCAAGAAGCGGCTCGAGGCCACCGGCGTACGCTCGATCTCGCTGGCCGTCGACGTCTCCAACTACGTGATGATGGAGCTCGGCCAGCCGACGCACTGCTACGACAGGGCCAAGCTGTCCGGCGACATCGTGGTGCGGCGGGCGAGCGAGGGCGAGAAGATCACCACGCTCGACGACGTGGTCCGGGTCCTCTCCGAGGAGGACCTGCTGATCACCGACGACTCCGGCCCGATCGGCATCGCCGGTGTCATGGGCGGGGCGTCCACCGAGATCTCCGAGACGACCACGGACATCGTGGTCGAGGCCGCGCACTTCGACCCGACCACCGTCTTCCGCTCCCAGAAGCGGCACAAGCTCCCCTCCGAGGCCTCCAAGCGCTTCGAGCGCGGGGTCGACCCGCTGCTGCCGCCCGCGGCGGCCGAGCGTGTCGTCGAGCTGCTCCTCGAGCACGGTGGCGGTCAGGCCGTCGGCGTCTCCGAGGTCGGGCCGACGGCCTCGCCCGAGACGCGCCGGCCGCTCACGACCATCACGATCCCCGTCGACCTGCCGGCCCGGATCATCGGGCTCGACATCGACGAGGCGACGGTGGTGAAGTCGCTCGAGCTGATCGGGGCCGGCGTCGCCGTGTCGGGCGACTCGCTGACCGCGACCATCCCGACCTACCGGGTCGACCTGACCGACCCCTACGACCTGGTCGAGGAGGTCGCCCGGATCGTGGGCTACGACAAGGTCCCCTCGGTGCTGCCGCGCCGGGCGACCGGTCGCGGATTGACCCGCGCTCAGCAGTTGCGCCGCCGGATCGGCCGTGCCCTGGCCGGGGCCGGGCTGGTCGAGGTCGTCGACTTCCCGTTCGTGGGCGAGGCGGACTTCGATCGGCTCGGTCTGCCCGACGACGACGTCCTGCGCCACACGGTCAAGCTGGCCAACCCGCTCAGCAGCGAGGAGCCGGGCTACACCACAACCCTTCTGCCCGGGTTGCTCAAGGTGGCCGCCCGCAACGTCTCCCGAGGTCAGGACGGGGTTGCCCTCTTCGAGACCGCGACCGTCGCCTTCCCGGTGGACCAGGCCGCGCCGATCTACGGCGTCGACCGGCGCCCCTCGGTGGAAGAGCTCGAGAAGCTCTTCGCCGCGATCCCGCGCCAGCCGCTGCACCTCGCCGTCGTGCTCGCCGGGGAGCGTACGCGGGGTGGCTGGTGGGGCTCCGCCGAGACCGCCTCGTGGGCCGACGCCATCGACGTCGTCCGCCGCCTGGGGACCGAGCTCGGGGTCGCCGTCGAGGTCGCCTCGGCCTCGCGGGCGCCGTGGCACCCGGGCCGCTGCGCGGTCGTCTCGATCGACGGGGTCGAGTTCGGCCACGCCGGCGAGCTGCACCCCAACGTGTGCAAGGCGTTCGGGCTGCCGGCTCGTTCGGCAGCGGTCGAGATCGACCTCGACTTCCTGATCTCGAAGGTGCCCGCCACCGCCGCCGGCCCGGTCTTCTCGACCATGCCGATCGCGAAGGAGGACGTCGCGCTGACCGTGTCGACCGACGTCACCGTGGCTGCCGTCGAGGCGGCCCTGCGGGAGGGCGCCGGAGAGCTGCTGGAGACCGTGCGGCTCTTCGACGTCTACGAGGGCGACCAGGTGGGTGAGGGCAAGAAGTCGCTCGCCTTCGCGCTCCGCTTCCGCGCTCCTGACCGCACGCTGAAGGCCGAGGAGACCGCGGCCGCACGCGATGCGGCCGTGGCGAAGGCGGCCGAGCTCACCGGGGCTGTCCAGCGCTGAGGATCCTCTGAACCCAGGAGGGCCGCTCGCGTTTCGTCGCCGCAACGAGCGCAACCCTCGTCCTATGTTGCCAGCAATTCGGTTGGGGACTCATAGGAGACTGCCGGGGTCAACTCGGAGGAAGGTGGGGATGA
>NZ_JBEYUV010000039.1:0-54430 GCF_040643685.1 Nocardioides sp. NPDC047086 | reverse complement strand
GGCCGAGGTGGCACCGCGGTGCCACCTCGGCCGACCGGAGTGACGCTTCGACCTGCGTACCTGACGCCTCGGCCGACGCGGGTGACGCTTCGGCCGCCGGGGTCAGACGATCTTGCGCATCCAGCCGAAGGTGTCCTCGGCGCGACCGAACTGGATGTCGACGAGCTGCTTGCGGATGGTCTTCCAGACCTCGCCCTCGCCGGCGGAGGCGATGGAGCCGCCGCTGTGGACGAGCTCACCGACCGGGGTGACGACCGCGGCGGTGCCGCAGGCGAAGACCTCGGTGATCTCGCCGGACTCGACGCCGGCCTTCCACTCGTCGATGGCGAACTTGCGCTCCTCGACGGTGTAGCCGAGCTTGCCGGCGAGCTCGATGATGGAGGCGCGGGTGATCCCCTCGAGGATCGTGCCGGTCTCGGGGGTGACGATCCGGCCGTCGGCGTGGACGAAGTAGAGGTTCATGCCGCCGAGCTCCTCGACGTACTTGCCCTCCTGAGCGTCCAGGAACACCACCTGGTCGCAGCCCTTGGCCGAGGCCTCGGCCTGGGCGACCAGGGAGGAGGCGTAGTTGCCGCCGGTCTTGGCCGCGCCCATGCCCCCGCGGCCGGCGCGGGTGTAGTCCTCGGTGAGCCAGATCCGCACGGGCTTCACGCCGCCCTTGAAGTAGGAGCCGGCGGGCGAGGCGATGACCATGTACGTCACGTGCTGGGCCGGGCGCACGCCGAGGAACGACTCCGAGGCGAACATGAAGGGCCGCAGGTAGAGGCTCTTCTCATCGCTCTCGGATGCCTCCGGCACCCAGCGCTGATCGACCTTGACCAGGTCGAAGACGGTCTGCACGAAGTCCTCGATCTCGAGGACCGGCAGCGCGAGCCGCTCGCTGGAGCGGGCCATCCGGGCGGCGTTGGCCTCGGGCCGGAACGACCAGATCGAGCCGTCGGCGTGCCGGTAGGCCTTCATCCCCTCGAAGATCTCCTGGGCGTAGTGCAGCACGGCTGCCGACGGGTCCAGGCTGAGCGGTGCGTACGCCTCGATGCGACCGTTGTGCCAGCCCTGTTCGGGCGTCCACTCGACGGTGAGCATGTGATCGGTGAAATGGTTGCCGAAGCCTGGGTTCGCCAGGACCTCCGCGAGCTGCTTGTCGGTGGCCGGTTGGGTCGACAATGTGGTGCTGATCTCCATGACCATGAGATTAGTCCTGTTCTGCGAGTGCCGTACTAATGCGGGCGGGGTAAGTGATGAGGACAGACGAAGGGCCGGGCGCAGAATCTCTGCGCCCGGCCCCTTCGGGGTTGAGCGTCTAGCCGGCTACGCGGGCGGCGATCGCGTCGCCGACCTCGGAGGTCGTACGTGGCTGCGAACCGCGCTCGGAGAGGTCGGCGAGCACGGCGGCGTCGATGACGGCGGCAGCCTCGGGGTGGCCGAGGTGCTCGAGCAGAAGGGCCCCGGACAGGATGGCCGCGGTGGGGTCCGCCTTCTGCTGGCCGGCGATGTCGGGGGCGGAGCCGTGGACGGGCTCGAACATCGAGGGGAACTCGCGAGAGGAGTTGATGTTGCCGGAGGCGGCCAGGCCGATGCCGCCGGTGATGGCGGCGGCGAGGTCGGTGATGATGTCGCCGAAGATGTTGTCGGTGACGATCACGTCGAAACGCGACGGGTCGGTGGCGAGGAAGATCATCACCGCGTCGATGTGGAGGTAGTCCACGGTGACGTCGGGGAACTCCTCGGCGACCTGCTGGGTGATCCGCCACCACAGCGAGCCGGCGTTGACGAGCACGTTGGTCTTGTGGACCAGCGTCAGCTTCTTGCGCGGACGCGCCTGCGCACGGGCGAAGGCGTCGCGAACGACCCGCTCCACGCCGTAGGCGGTGTTGACCGAGGTCTCGGTGGCGACCTCGTGCGGGGTTCCGACCCGCATCGCGCCACCGTTGCCGGTGTAGAGGCCCTCGGTGCCCTCGCGCACGACCACGAAGTCGATCTCGCCCTTGCCCAGCACGTCGGCCGACAGCGGGGAGGTCGCCCCCGGGAAGAGCCGCGACGGGCGCAGGTTGACGTAGTGGTCGAGCTCGAAACGCAGCTTGAGCAGCAGCCCGCGCTCGAGGATGCCCGGAGGCAGGTTCGGGTCGTTGGGCTTGCCGCCGACCGCGCCGAGCAGGATCGCGTCCTGCTCCTTGATCTCGGCGAGAACGGACTCCGGAAGCACCTCACCGGTGGCGAGGTAGCGCTCGGCGCCGAGGTCGTATCGGGTCTGCTCGAACTTCACCGGAGAGACGATCTCGAGCACCTTGAGGGCCTCGGCGGTCACCTCCGGTCCGATGCCGTCGCCGGGGATCACTGCGAGGTTGGTCGTAGACATACGGCGAGACTAGTTGTCGTCGGGCAGCTGGCCGCCGTTGTCCCGCAGGTCGAGCGCCTGCTGGACCGCGGCGATGGTGTTCTCGACGCTGTGCGGGTTGTCGGGGTCGTGGCTCGCCGGGCCCCACTCACGGCCCCACTTGTTGAAATCGGCGGGGCTCTCGGGGTACATCGCGTACATGGCTTCTTCCTTCACACATCAGGGAAACAGAGGGTGTGGGAGAGAAGCCGGGGTCTTTAGAAGACGGAAGCCACCGCGACGAGGTGGCTTCTCCTGCGGTCGTTACCGCCGGGCCCCGTCGCGGCACTCGAGTACGAGAAAAATGCTCCGCATGGTGAACTGACGGTAACCCGAGATGTCCCTCACGTCATCGAATCTGGACCAAAGGTCCGACATCCGAGACACAGATGCGGGTATGTCGCCCGGACATCGGGAACACTGGTCCTGTGAGCGCACCTCCAGAGCTGCCAGACATCGTGACCCGCGCCTTCGACGTCTCCCGTCGCGCGGGCTATGTGTCGTTCTGCCGCAACGAGACCGGACGGCTGCTGGCGACCCTGGCTGCGACCCGAAGCGGCACCATGGCCGAGTTCGGCACCGGATGCGGGGTCGGCACCGCCTGGCTGCGCAGCGGCGTACGCGGCGACGCCGCCCACATCGTCTCCGCCGAGCTCGACGAGCATCTCGCCAAGGAGGCGGCCGAGATCTTCGCCGACGACGGGCAGGTCGAGGTGATCGCCGCCGACTGGGGCACCCTCCGCGACCGCGGCCCGTTCGCGCTGCTCTTCCTGGACGCCGAGACCCCCGGCGGGGTCTCCCCCGACCAGCTCTCCGACCTCGTCGAGGAGGGCGGCATCGTCGTCATCGACGACCTCATCCCCACCGACCTGTGGCCGCCGATCGTCTACGGCCGCGTCGACAGTCTGCGCGAGTCCTGGCTCACCGACGAGCGCTTCACCACCGTCGAGGTCATGGTCGCCCCCGACACCAGCGTCCTGCTCGCCACCAAGCGCTGAGCCTGCCGGGATGTTCGTCTAGGTATGCAGGTCAACCTGCACTTCCCGTGCGGAGCTCCACTAGGGAAGTGAGGGTTCGGCTGCATACCTAGACGAACATGCACCCGTACGTCAGCCGAAGAGCTCCTGCGCCAGGAAGTGCCCCGACTTCGGCGCGCGCGGGACGGCGAAGATCGCCGACCCGACGTGGGCGATGTACTCGTTGAGCAGATCGACGCGGCCGAGCTTGCGCTGCAGCTCGACGAAGGTCGCGGGGTCCTTCATGAAGGCGATGAAGAAGAGCCCTGCGTCGAGCTGACCGAGCGAGTTGAGCCCGTCGGTGAAGTTGTAGCCGCGGCGGAGGATCTTGGCTCCCCCGTTGTTCTCCGAGGCCGCCAGCGCAACGTGGGAGGTGGGGTCGATGACCGGCTTGCCGTCGCGTACGGCCTCGAAGTCCGGGGTGTCGAACTCCTTCGTGCCGCCCAGCGGCGCACCCTCGGCCTTGTCGCGGCCGATGGTGACGTGCTGGGTGTCGATGGTCGTGCCGTCCCACACCTCGATGTCCATGTTGATCTTGCGGGTGACCAGATAGCTGCCACCCCGCATCCACGCCGGCTCGTCCGCATCGGCGACCCAGACGAACTCGTCGAGCTCCTCCTCAGACTTGATGTTGCGGGTGCCGTCCTTGAGGCCCATCAGGTTGCGCGGCGTCTTCTGGCCCTTGCCCGCGGAGGCGCGACCGAAGCCGAGCACCGTCCAGCGGGTGGTGACCAGGCCGCGTCCGATCCGGATCAGGTCACGGATGGCGTGGTAGGCCACCTGCGGGTCGTCGGCGCAGGCCTGCAGGGCGAGATCGCCACCGCACAGCTCGGGATCGAGTTCGTCCGAGGGCAGCCGCGGGATCTCGGCGAGCAGCTTCGGGCCACGTCCGGCCAGCCCGAAGCGGTCGTCGAAGAGGCCGGGCCCGAGCCCGAGGGTGATGGTCAGCGAGGCCGGCGAGAGGTCGTACGCCTCCCCCGTGTCCTGCGGTACGCCGTTGCTGCGCGTCGGCTCGACGGAGCCGACCGGGTTGCCCTTCATCATCGTCGCCATGGCCGCCGACCAGCGCGCGAAGAGCACCTTCAGCTCCTCGGCGGTGGTGCCCTCGACGACGTCGAGGGACATGAAGACCAGGTGCCGCTGCGGCGGCGTGGCGATGCCGACCTGGTGGTCGCCGGTGTAGAAGTCGTACGCCTTGGAGAGGTCGAGCCCGTCGGAGGCCGAGGCCTCGGCGGGCGAGACGGCGCGGCCGCCGAGGAAGCCGACCGCCGCCCCGGCCGCGGCTCCTCCCCCGGCGCCGGCGAGGAGCCGGCGCCGAGAGAGGCCCTTGCCCTCGGTGGCCATCAGGCCGTCGCTGCCTTCTCCGCCAGCCGGCCGAGCACGTCCTGCAGGGACTGCACGGTCGCCGACAGCTTCTTGCCGTCGGAGGCCTTCAGCTCGGCGGTGTAGGCCCGGTAGCCGCCCAGGGCCTTCGGGTCCTGGTAGCCCGCGAGGTCGTCGGTCACCGCGGTGAAGCGGTCGTCGATCGTCTTGACCAGCTCGGCGTCGATCTTCTCCAGGCCCGGGCGCAGCGCGGCGTAGGCCTGCTGGGCGCCCTCGACGTTGTTGGCGAAGTCGACCAGGTCGATGTGGCTGTAGGCCTCCTCCTCGCCGGTGATCTTGCCCGACTGGACCTCCTCCAGCAGCGCGGCGGCACCGTTGGCGAGGTCCTCGGGCTTGAACTCCAGGGTCTTGCCGACCTCGGCGAGCTTGGTGACGTTGGTGACCAGGTCGGCGGCGTACTTCTTGGTCTGGTCGGTGATCTTCTTCGCCTCGAACAGGTCGCGCTCGACGGCGTGGAAGCCGCTCCAGCCGACCGCCTCGTCGAGGTTGGAGGCGCGCATGTCGATCAGGTAGTCGAGGTTGCCCTTGTTGTCGGTGGGGTCGAAGCCCTGCATCACGAAGCCCTCGACGTCGGACTCGATCTTCTCGTAAAAGGGACGGGCGTCGGCGTAGGCCTTCTGCGCGGCGGCGACGTCGCCGGAGTCGACGGCCTTCTGCAGCTCCTGGACACCGACGACCATCGCGTCGATCTGGGTGCGCACGTAGGTGGTGTAGTCCTCGGCCCCGGAGGCGAGCAGCTCGGCGGCGTCGCCCGTCGGCTCGGCCGCGGCCTCTCCGGTGACCTCGAAGGGAACCCGCTCCTCGGAGGCACCCGGGCAGTAGATCTCGTAGTCGCCACCACCGAGGGTGAGCGTGAAGGAGGCGCCGGGCAGGCCCGGGGCGAGGTTCTCCTTCTCGCCGAGGATCTTCTGGCCGTCCATCAGCTCGACCTCGGTGACCCCGGCGGCCGACTCGTTGGTGACCGTGAAGGTCACCGGCCCCGCTGCGGCGGTGTCGGTGTCGAGCTCGCAGACATCACCGTCGGAGCCACTGACCAGCTTCACCGCGACCTGGCTCGCGCCCTTCTTCGTCGGCACCGCCGAGTCGTCGGTTTCGCTGCCACAGGCAGCGAGGCCGGTCAGGGCCAGCGCGGTGAGTGCTGCAACGGAGATCGCCTTACGCGACATGGGTCGGACCTTTCACTGATGGCTCCTGGCGCCCTTCGCGGCCGGAGTCGTTGACGGCACGCGGCTCGGTGGCGCGGCCGGGTCTGCGCAGGGCCTGCCACAGCAGCAGCCCGGCGAGGACGATGAGGGCGACCGGCACCCAGTGCTTCCACAGCAGCCGGTCGTGGGCGGCGCGGTCCGCCTCGGCGATCTCCGCGGACAGGTTCTTCGCGTAGGTCTCCTCGACCTGCGGCGCGGCGCCGTCGACGGTGAACGTGCGCGGCGAGGTCAGCCCGCCGCCTTCGATCGTGAGCAGGAGCCTGCCGGTGGTGCGTACGTCGACCAGACCGCCGTCACGGCTCAGCACCGTGTGACGGGTGGTGTCGGTCCAGCGCGCCTGGTACGGGCCCGGAGCGGTGGCGAGGTTGAGGCCGACCGGGACCCGGTTGTCGGTGTGGGTCAGCAGCTCCTGCGCGGTGAGGGTGGCCGGCAGGTCGCCGGAGCCCTCCGCGTGCCAGGCGGTGTCGGCGTTGCCGGTGTGGCCGGTGGGGTTGCCGAGCTCGATCTTCTCGCTGTCCGCGGTCAAGGTCGCGCGGTCGCCGGAGACGGCCAGCGCCGCCGTACGTCCGTCCGCCAGCGGTGCCTCGCGAGGCACCTCGACGCTCGGCAGCGGGACGAGGACGAAGAGCGCGGCGGCGCCGGCCACGGCCGCGACGGCGCCGCCGATCCGCAGCCGACGCGCGAGCACGGTGCCCGGACGCAGGCGGGCGGGCAGGAGGAGCATCGCGAGCATCGGCACCAGGTAGGCGAGCCAGCCGAACACCTCGATCACCCTCGGGTCGGCGGGGACACCGAGGATCCCGGTGATCACCGCCGAGCGCACCGAGCCGTTGGGGATCAGCCAGGACAGGTCGACGGTGCGGCCCTGGCCGACCGTGACCCAGCCCGCCTCGTGTCCGGTGCGCAGCGCGAACATCACCAGACCGGCCGCGACGAAGACCAGGAACACACCCGTGACCTGGAAGAACATCTTCAGGTTGAGGCGTAGGCCACCGGCGTAGATCCCCCAGCCGAGCCCGATCGCGATGGCCAGCCCGAGCAGGGCGCCGAGGATCGCGGCGGGCGCACTGGTGGCGTTCTGGATCGTGGCGAGCAGGAACACCGAGGTCTCGAAGCCCTCACGCAGCACTGCCAGGAAGCCCATCAGCGCCATTGCGGTCATCGTGCCCGCGCCCAGCGCCGCGGCGGCCGCCTGCTCGAGCTCGCCCTTCAGCGTGCGGGCGTGAGAGTGCATCCAGCGGATCATCCCCGTCACGAAGACGATGGCGATCACGCCGATCACGCACTCGAGCATCTCCTGCTGCCGCTGCGGCAGCGCCTGCTCGAGGAGCCGCAGCGCGACCCCGACGGCGATGCTGAGCCCGATGCCGGCTCCGACACCGACCCACAGCCCGCGCAGCGGGGCGCCGTTGCGGCGCAGGAAGGTGGCGATGATCGACACGATCAGCGCGGCCTCGAGTCCCTCGCGCAGGCCGATGACGAACGTTGGCAGCATGATCGCAGCGTAACGTTAGGCAAGCCTCACCTTGTACCCCGGGACCGAGATTTGTCTCGGGTCAGATCGCGCAGCCGTCCGGACCGCAGGCGTCGCCGTTGCCGTCGCCGAGGAGCGTGAGCGCGGGCTTGGTCTCGGCGTGCACCTTCTCCAGGAGCTGGCTGAACAGGTCGGCCGGCTGGGCGCCGGAGACGCCGTACTTTCCTTCCACGACGTAGAACGGCACCCCGGTCGCGCCGTAGGCGCGGGCCTGGTCGATGTCGGCCTGTACGTCGCCGGCGAACTCGTCGCTCGCGAGCACCTCGTCCACCCGGCCGGCGTCGAGACCGACGTTCACCGCGGCCTGCTTCAGGACGGCGTGGTCGCCCATCGACTCACCACGGGTGAAGTACGCCGCGAGCAGCTCCTCCTTGAGCACCGCCTGCTTGCCCTCGGCCTTGGCCAGGTGGAGCAGCCGGTGGGCGTCGATGGTGCGCGCGTGCGGGGTGTCCTCGTGACGGAACTCGAGCCCGGCCGCGGCGGCAGGCACGTTGGCCTGCTTCATCAGCTCGCGGGCCTGGTCGACGGAGGCGCCGAACTTCTTCGCCAGAGCCTCGACCGTGGTCTCGACCGGCACCTGCGGCGCGCTCGGGTCGAGCTCGAAGGAGTGGTAGACGATCTCGACGTCGTCGCTGTGCTCGAAGCGCTCCAGGGCTTCCTCGAGATGGCGCTTGCCGATGTAGCACCAGGGGCAGACAACGTCGGACCAGACATCAATACGCATGCCATCGGAACGTTTGGTTCGGTACGAAACATTCCGCAACGGACCGATCTACCCCGAGATGGTCTCAGGGGAGATCAGGGGAAGCGCCAGGAACCCACCAGGGATCTTCCAGGGGTCTGCCGGACGCGCGCGGGGGCCGTCTCGGGCGAGGCTCGGAGCATGATCCAGATCGATGCCCTCTCCAAGAGGTACGGCAGGTTCACGGCCGTCGACAACGTGACCTTCACCGCCGAGCCCGGCCGGGTGACCGGCTTCCTCGGCCCCAACGGCGCCGGTAAATCCACGACCATGCGGATCCTGGTCGGACTCACCGATCCGTCCTCCGGCAGCGCGCACCTCCTCGGCCGCCACTTCTCCCAGCTGCCCAACCCCGGTCGCGAGGTCGGGGTGCTGCTGGACGCCTCCGCCCAGCACGGTGGGCGCACCGGCCGCGAGATCCTCACCCTGGCCGCCCGCACCATGGGGCTGCCGAAGGCCAGCGTCGCCGAGACCCTCGATCGGGTCAGCCTGACCGAGGAGGAGGCCGGGCGTCGCGTACGCAACTACTCCCTCGGGATGCGGCAGCGGCTCGGGATCGCGACGGCTCTGATCGGGGACCCCGAGGTGCTGATCCTCGACGAGCCGGCCAACGGCCTCGACCCGGCCGGCATCCGCTGGATGCGCGACCTGCTGCGCGGCTTCGCCGACGACGGCGGCACCGTGCTGCTCTCCTCGCACCTGCTGCACGAGATCGAGGTGATCGCCGACGACATCGTGGTCATCGGCAACGGCCGCATCGTGGCGCAGGGCACCAAGCAGGAGCTGCTCAACAGCGGCGAGACGTACGCCCGTTCCAGCGATCCCACCTCGCTCGGCCGGGCGCTCCAGCGGGCCGGCCACACCGCCGAGATCACCACCGAGGGCGCCGTCCGTAGCGATGCCGACCTCACCACCGTCGGCCAGATCGCCTTCGACGCCGGGCTGGTGCTGAGCGAGCTCCGCACCGCCGACGGCGCCGGCCTGGAGGAGATGTTCCTCCAGCTCACCGCCGAGACCCAGCGCGACCACCTCCAGACCCCGGAAAGAGAAGCAGCATGACCACCACGACCATCGCCCCGGAGCCGGTCAACCCGGCTGCCGTACGCCGCCGCGAACGGGCCGTGCCCGCTCCGATCCCCTTCGGCCGGATCGCCGGCATCGAGCTGCGCAAGATGTTCGACACCCGCTCGGGGTTCTGGCTGATGGCCAGCCTGGTCGTGCTCTCCCTGGCCGCGACCGCGGTGACGATCATCTTCGTCGACTCCGACAACCTCGACTACGAGGGCTTCGCCAGTGCCTGGGGTATGCCGATGTCGGTGGTCCTGCCGATGATCGCGGTGCTCGCGGTCACCAGCGAGTGGAGCGCCCGCAGCGCCCTGACCACCTTCACCCTGGTCCCCGGCCGCGGCCGCGTCATCGCCGCGAAGGCGCTGGTCACCGCCGTCGTGGGCGTGGTCGCCATCGCGGTCGCGGCGGCCGTCGGAGCGCTCGGCTACCTCGGCGTGGCAGCGGTCATGGATCTCGACCCGGTGTGGAACATCTCCTTCACCGAGCTCGCCCAGGTGACCCTGGCCAGCGAGATCGGCATGTTCATGGGCTTCATGCTCGGAACGGTCTTCCGCAGCTCGCCGGCCGCGATCGTGGCGTACTTCGTCTACGCCCTCGTCCTCCCCGGCGTCTCCTCGGCGCTCGCCTCGACGAACACCTGGTGGGCCGAGCACGCCACCTGGTTCGACCTCAACTGGGCGACCATGAACCTCTACTCCGAGATGACCGACAAGATGTGGGCCCAGCTGGCCGTCGCCGGCCTGATCTGGCTGGTCGTCCCGATGCTGATCGGCCTCCGCCTGGTCCTCAAGTCCGAGGTCAAGTAACCCGCCGAGTCGGCGCAAAAAACCAGAAATCCCGCCGAGTCGGCGCGTTATAACGCGCCGACTCGGCGGGATTTTCCGTCAGTTCGCGCCGACTCGGCACAAACCGAGGGGATCAGCGGGCGGCGCTGCCCGAGCGACCCTTCGGGCCGCTGGGTCGCTTGCTCGGCGAACGAGCCAACGCTCGCTGGCGCTCGCGAGCTCGTTACCTCGCTGCGCTCCCCTCGGTGTAGTCGTCGTCGGACTGGCTCCACGAGAAGTGGGCGCGCAGGGCCTTGCCGGTGGCCTCGATCGGGTGACCGGCCTCCTCCTCGCGCAGCTTCTGGAACTCGGCGGCACCGTTGTCCTGGTCGGCGATGAAGCGGGCGGCGAAGGAGCCGTCCTGGATCTCGGCGAGCACCTGCTGCATGGTCTCCTTGACCTGCGGGCCGATGACGCGCGGGCCGGAGACGTAGTCGCCGTACTCAGCGGTGTCGGAGATCGACCAGCGCTGCTTGGCGATGCCGCCCTCCCACATCAGGTCCACGATGAGCTTGAGCTCGTGGAGCACCTCGAAGTAGGCGATCTCGGGCTGGTAGCCGGCCTCGGTCAGCGTCTCGAACCCGGCCTGGACCAGGTGGGACACGCCGCCGCAGAGCACGGCCTGCTCGCCGAAGAGATCGGTCTCGGTCTCCTCGGTGAAGGTCGTCTTGATGACACCGGCGCGGGTGCCACCGATGCCCTTGGCGTACGACTTCGCGAGGTCCCACGCGGAGCCGGAGGCGTCCTGCTCGACGGCGATGATGTCCGGGATGCCGCGGCCGGCGACGTACTCACGACGCACCGTGTGGCCCGGGGCCTTCGGGGCGACCAGGATCACGTCGACGCCCTCGGGCGCCTTGATGTAGCCGAAGCGCACGTTGAAGCCGTGGCCGAAGACGAGGGTCTTGCCGGCGGTCACGTGGGGCGCGAGCTGGTCGTTGTAGAGACCGCGCTGGTGCTGGTCGGGGGCGAGGATGACGATCACGTCGGCCTCGGCGGCGGCGTCGGCCGGCGCGAGGACCTTGAAGCCCTCCTCCTCGGCCTTCGGGGTCGACTTCGAGCCGGGCTGCAGGCCGATGCGCACGTCCACACCGGAGTCACGCAGGTTGAGCGCGTGGGCGTGGCCCTGGCTGCCGTAGCCGATGACGGCAACCTTCTTCGCCTGGATCAGCGCGAGGTCGGCGTCGTCGTCGTAGAAAATCTCAGCCACGAGGGCTTCTCCTTTAGTTGTGTTTGATAGGGGTTCAGACCGCGGAAGGCGGAGCGGGCACAGCCACGGATCGCAGGCTGCGCTCGGAGATCGACCGGGAACCGCGACCCATGCCGACCATGCCGGACTGGGAGAGCTCACGGATGCCGAAGGGCTCGATGACCCGGAGGAAGTCGTTGAGCTTGCCGGTGTTGCCGGCGAGCTGGACGATGACGGTGTCGGTGGACACGTCGACGACCTTGGCACGGAAGAGCTGGATGGTGTCGAGCACCTGGCTGCGGGTCTCCGTGGTGGCGGCGATCTTGACCAGCATGAGGGCGCGCTGGACGCGCGACTCAGGCTCGAGCTCGACGATCTTGATCACCTCGACCAGCTTGTTGAGCTGCTTGGTGACCTGCTCGAGGGGGGTGTTCTCGAGATTGACCACGACCGTCATGCGGGAGACCTCGTCGTGCTCGGTCGGTCCCACCGCGAGGGATTCGATGTTGAAGCCACGGCGCGAGAAGAGCGCGGCCACGCGGGCCAGGACGCCGGGCTTGTTCTCGACCAGGACGCTCAGCGTGTGCTTGCCGCCGGTCTTCACGGGCTGGATGCTCATCAGAGGTCGTCCTCGTCGAACTCGGGCGCGAGGTCGCGCGCGTACTGGATGTCATCGTTGGAGGAGCCCGAGGGGACCATCGGCCACACCATGGCGTCCTTGTTGACCCGGAAGTCGACGACGACGGGCATGTCGTTGATCTCCATGGCCTTCTCGATGGTGGCATCGACGTCGTCGGCGGAGTCGCAGGCCAGGCCGACGCAGCCCATCGCCTCGGCCAGCTTCGGGAAGTCGGGGATCCGCTTGGGCTGGCCGTGGGACTGCAGATTGGTGTTGGAGTAGCGCTCGCCGTAGAAGAGCGTCTGCCACTGGCGCACCATGCCGAGGTTGTCGTTGTTGATGATCGCGACCTTGATCGGGATGCCCTCGATCGCGCAGGTGGCGAGCTCCTGGTTGGTCATCTGGAAGCAGCCGTCGCCGTCGATCGACCACACGGTGGAGTCCGGGCAGCCGACCTTCGCGCCCATCGCGGCCGGGACGGAGTACCCCATCGTGCCGAGGCCACCGGAGTTGATCCAGGTGTTGGGGTGCTCGTAGCCGATGAACTGCGCGGCCCACATCTGGTGCTGGCCGACGCCGGCGGTGAAGATCGTGTCCTCGCCGGAGATCTTGCCGAGCCGCTCGATGACGTATTGCGGCGAGAGGCCCTCGGCAGGAAGGTCGTACCCGAGCGGGTACTTCTTCTTGATCCCGGCCACGAAGGCGATCCAGCCTTCGTAGTCGCCCTCCTTGCCGGCCTCCTTCTCCGCGGTGAGCACCGCGATCAGGTCGGTGAGGACCTCACGCACGTCGCCCACGATCGGGACGTCGGCGTAGCGGTTCTTGCCGATTTCGGCCGGGTCGATGTCGGCGTGGATCACCTTCGCCCCCGGGGCGAAGGAGTCCAGGTTGCCGGTGACGCGGTCGTCGAAGCGGGCACCGAGGCTGATGAGCAGGTCGGACTTCTGCAGGCCGGCGTTCGCGGCGACGGTGCCGTGCATGCCCGGCATCCCCAGGTGCTGCGGGTGGGAGTCGGGGAAGGCGCCGCGCGCCATCAGGGTGGTCACGACCGGGATCCCGGTGAGCGTGGCCAGCTGCAGGAGCTCGCGGTGGGCACCGGAGCGGATCGTGCCGCCACCGACGTACAGGACAGGCTTCTTGGCCTCCAGCATCAGGCGCGCCGCCTCGCGGATCTGCTTGGCGTGCGGCCTGGTCACCGGGCGGTAGCCCGGCAGGTGGAGCTCGGTCGGCCACCGGTAGGTGGTGGTGGCCTGCAACGCCGACTTGGTGACGTCGACGAGGACCGGACCCGGCCTTCCGGAGGAGGCGAGGTGGAAGGCCTCAGCGACCCGCAGCGGGATCTCCGCCGGGTCGGTGATGAGGAAGCTGTGCTTGGTGACCGGCATCGTGATGCCGCGGATGTCCGCCTCCTGGAAGGCGTCGGTGCCGATCATCGCCGCGCCGACCTGGCCGGTGATGGCCACCATCGGCACGGAGTCCATGTTGGCGTCGGCGAGCGGGGTGACCAGGTTGGTCGCGCCCGGGCCGCTGGTCGCCATGCAGACCCCGACCTTGCCGGTCGCGGCGGCGTAGCCCTGGGCGGCGTGGCCGGCGCCCTGCTCGTGACGTACGAGGATGTGGCGGATCTTCGAGTCCATCAGCGGGTCGTACGCCGGGAGGATCGCTCCTCCCGGAATGCCGAAGATGTTCTCGGCCCCCGCTGCTTCCAGCGACTTGATCAGGCTCTGCGCGCCTGTCATCTGCTCGCTCATGTCCGCCGTCCTACTCATCAGAGCTGTCTACTCATGGGTGTCTCGTACATCTGGTTGTGCAACAAAAAACCCTCCGGCCCGGCGGGCAACGGAGGGAGACGCGTCGTCTGGGGCCAGTGGCTCCTAGGCGACGCGCCTGATAAGTACGAGAATGCTGTTCAGCATGCACACACGTTAACCCCAGGTGTCGCGCCGTGTCACCTCACCCTATCGCGCGTCCCATGATCTGAGATCACCGTCCCAGTATCTGTCAGTCGTTCGGCTGCGTCGGATCTCAGGGTTCTCACCGAGGCGACCGGACCTGGCGGATCGCTAGCCTGGACGTACCTGTGGATCTCGGGTCTCTCTGCCCTGTGGAGGCAACGATGTCGACCGACGAGAAGCACGGATCCGCGTGGCTGCCGCCGCGCTGGTTCATCCGCGCCGCGTGGTGGTTCCACCGCCGGCTGTACGCCGCGGGCGGAGCGCGCTTCCTGCGCCGCCCCCGCCCGGACCGCGCCGGCATGCTCCGGCTGACCACGGTCGGGCGCCGCACCGGACAGGAACGCTCGGTGATCCTGTCCTACGTCCCCGACGGGTCGGCCTACGTGACCCTGGCGATGAACGGCTGGGCCGACCCGCCGCCCGCCTGGTGGCTCAACCTGAAGGCCCGGCCCGAAGCCCTGGCCGAGACCGTCGACGGGCCACGCCAGGTGCGGGCCCGCGAGGCCACCGGGCCCGAGCGCGAGCGGCTGTGGGCGCTGCTCGCGGCCGCCGACGACGGCTGGGGCGAGCTCGACGACTTCGCCGCCCGGCGCTCGCACCAGACTCCCGTGGTGGTCCTGGAGGTCACCGAGCCGTCGTCGTGACCTCGGCGGGCTACCCCTGACCGAGGCCGAGGCGCTCGCGCAGGAAGGTCCAGGCGAACGCGGAGAGATGGGCCGACTGGGCGTTGTTGGCCGCACCGCCGTGGCCACCCTCGATGTTCTCGTAGTAGGTGACGTCCTTGCCGGTGGCTGCCAGGAGCGCGGCCATCTTGCGGGCGTGGCCGGGGTGGACGCGGTCGTCCTTGGTGGAGGTGGTCAGCAGGACCGGCGGGTAGGTCCTGGAGCCGTCGAGCAGGTGGTAGGGCGAGAAGGTCCGGATGAACTCCCACTCCTCCGGCACGTCCGGGTCGCCGTACTCGGCCATCCAGCTCGCACCGGCGAGGAGGTGGGAGTAGCGCTTCATGTCCAGCAGCGGCACCTGGATCACGACGGCACCGAACAGCTCGGGGTAGAGGGTGAGCATGTTGCCCGTCAGCAGCCCGCCGTTGGAGCCGCCCTGGATCCCGAGGTGGGCCGCGTCGGTCACGCCGGTCTCGACGAGGTGGCGGGCGACGGCGGCGAAGTCCTCGTAGGCCTTGTGCCGGTTCTCCTTCAGCGCCGCCTGGTGCCAGGCCGGGCCGTACTCCCCTCCCCCGCGGATGTTGGCGACGACGTAGACGCCGCCCTCGCTGAGCCAGGACCGGCCGACACCGGCGGAGTAGCCCGGCGTCATCGGGATCTCGAAACCGCCGTAGCCGTAGAGCAGGGTCGGTGCCGCGCTGCTGCCGTCGAGGGCGGCGTCGGAGCCGACGATGAAGTAGGGGATCCGGGTGCCGTCGGCGGAGGTGGCGAAGCGCTGCTCGGCGCGGAGCCCCGCGGTGTCGAACCAGGCCGGCGCCGACTTGAGCGGCTCGATCGTCTCGGCGCCGATGGTGGTCAGGCCGTACGTCGTCGGGGTGAGGTAACCACTGGTGACGACCCAGACCTCGTCCGACTCGACGGCGTCGACGGCACGGGTGCCGACCGCGGCCACCGGGTCGGTCGCCGGGAACTCGGATCGTGTCCACTCGCCCGAGGCGGACGGGGTGAGCACATGGAGCTGGTTCTTGACGTCCTCGAACACGTTCACGACGAGGTGGTTGCGGGTCCAGGTCGCCCCGGCGAGCGAGGTCTTCGCGGTGGGCTCGAAGAGCACGGTGAGGTCGCGCTCCCCGGCCAGGAACCGGTCGGCCTCGATCGCGAGCAGCGAGCCGGCGGCGTACGTCTTCTGCTTCGGGGTCCACTCCTCGCGGAGCTCGATGACCAGCCACTCGCGGTGGAAGCCGGCCTCGGCGGAGTCGGGGATGTCGAGCTTGGTGAGGGTCTGCTCGGGGGTGCCGGGGTCGGTGGCGACGTACGTCTCGGACCTGTAGAAGGCGATCGAGCGGCTGACCAGGTCGCGCTCGAAGCCGGGAGTGTGGATGTGCCGGGCGGAGATGTACATGTCCTCGTCGGTGCCCTCGTAGACCACCGCCGCGTCCTCGAACGGGGTGCCGCGGCGCCACAGCTTCACGATGCGCGGGTAGCCGCTCGGGGTCAACGATCCCTCGCCGAAGTCGGTGAAGACGTAGACCGCGTCGGGGCCGCACCACGACAGCGCGCCCTTGGCACCGCCCTGCTCGACGGCGCGGGTGAAGCCGCCCTCGGCCGGGCTCACGAAGTCCTTCGTGACCAGGTCGAACTCCCGGGTCACGTCGGCGTCCGAGCCGCCCGGGGAGAGGTCGACGAGCACCTTGCGCCAGGGCTCGCCGGGCTCGGGCCGGAGCACCGAGGCGCCGTGCCAGACCCAGCTCTCGCCCTCGTCGGCGGCGAGCGCGTCGAGGTCGAGCAGGATCTCCCACTCGGGGTCGTCGGTGCGGTAGGACTCCGGCGTGGTGCGCCGCCAGATGCCGCGCTCGTGGTCGGCGTCGCGCCAGAAGTTGTAGAGGTGCTCACCGAGGCGCGAGACCTCGGGCACCCGGTCGTCGGAGTCGAGCACCTCGAGGATCTGAGCCTCGATTCTCGCGAACACCGGATCGGCGCCGACGCTTGCGTGCGCCTCCTCGTTGCGCGCCCGCACCCAGGCCAGCGCCTCGGCCCCTTCGACCTCCTCCAGCCAACCGAACGGGTCCTCTCCAGCGGGGTCGAGGGGGGTCACGATCGTCAGCTCAGAGGTCATGCCGGAAGGCTACTTCGCGGTGTGCAAGTTGCAGCAGACCGGCACAATTGCGTCATGAACGAAGCGGAGGGGTCGTCAAAGGGTCTGCCGCGGCGAGCGGCGACGCGGACGGCGAAGCTGGCCGCACTGCCGATGGGGTACGCCGGGCGCAAGGCGCTCGGGCTCGGCAAGCGGATCGGGGGCAAGCCCGCCGAGGCGGTGCTGGCCGACGTACATCAGCGTACGGCCGACCAGCTGTTCCGCACCTTGGGCGAGCTCAAGGGCGGCGCGATGAAGTTCGGGCAGATGCTCTCGATCATGGAGGCGGCGCTTCCGGAGTCGCAGGCGGCCCACTACCGCGCCCAGCTCACCCGGCTCCAGGACTCCGCTCCTCCGATGCCGACCGGGATCGTACGCGGCCTGCTGGCCCGAGACCTCGGCCCGGACTGGGCCTCGCAGCTGGTCGAGCTGTCCGAGGAGCCAGCCGCCTCGGCCTCGATCGGGCAGGTCCACCGGGGCCGGTGGGCCGACGGCCGCGAGGTGGCGGTGAAGGTGCAGTATCCGGGCGCCGACGAGGCGCTGCGCGCCGACCTGCGCCAGATCGGCCGGGTCGCGGCGATCGGCAACGCGGTCGTGCCCGGGATGGACGTCAAGGCGCTGGTCGCCGAGATGCAGGAGCGGGTCGTCGAGGAGCTCGACTACCCGAAGGAGGCCGAGGCCCAGCACGTCTTCGCCGAGGCGTACGCGGACCATCCCCTGATCGAGGTCCCCGACGTCGTCGCCGTGGGCCCCTCGGTGCTGATCACCGAGTGGGTGGAGTCGGAGGGCTCGATCGCGAAGGTGATCGCCGAGGGGACCCCCGAGGAGCGCGACCACTACGGCGAGCTGCTCGTCCGGTTCTGGTTCTCCGCACCGGAGCTGACCGGGATGCTCCACGCCGACCCTCACCCGGGCAACTTCCGGGTCCTGCCCGACGGCCGCCTCGCCGTGCTCGACTTCGGTCTCGCCGCGCGGCTGCCCGAGCGGGGCTTCCCCGAGCCGATGGGGCGGCTGATCCGGATCGCCTCGACCGGCGACGCCGACGCACTGGTCGCGGGCCTGCGCCACGAGGGCTTCATCCGCGAGGGCATCAAGGTCGAGCCGCAGCATGTGCTCGACTATCTAGCGCCGTTCGTGACCCCGGCGCTGGAGGAGCGCTTCCGGTTCACCCGGGAGTGGATGCGGGAGGAGTTCAAACGGATCAACGATCCCAAGGACCCCGCCTACACGGTCGGCCTCAAGCTCAACCTGCCGCCGTCCTACCTGCTCATCCACCGGGTCTGGCTCGGTGGTCTCGGGGTGCTGGCGCAGCTCAACGCGGAGGCGCCGTTCCGGGAGATCCTCGAGGAGCACCTGCCCGGGTTCGCGGGCTGAGGCGTCAGGGCAGCACGGTCTGCCCGACCGGGCCGGGGTTGTAGGCGATCTCCCAGCGCACGCCGTCGGGGTCGGCGAAGTAGCCGGTGTAGCCGCCCCAGACCCGCTCCTCGGCGGGCGAGGCCTCGCGCCCCAGCGACCGGGCGAGCTCCAGGACGGCGTCGACCTCCTCGCGGGTGGCGACGTTGTGGGCGAGGGTGAACGGCGCCACACCGGCGGCGACGGCGATCCTGCCGACCTCCTCCTCGAACTCGCCCCGGTCCCACAGCGAGAGGATGACGTGTTCGCCGACGCGGATCATGAGCACCCCGTCGGCCTCCATCTCGGGGGTCCAGCCGAGGCCGTCGACGTAGAACGACCGGCTTGCCGCCACGTCGGCGACGGCCACGGTGATGAAGCTGATGCGCTGGTCCACAGCAGCCACCCTGCCATGGACCAGCAGGGGGTGTCAGGCCTCTGTCGCCCGGTTCGGCTTCTCGCGCAGCACCTCGCGACGCGCCCGATACTCGTCCTCCTCGATCTCGCCCGCGGCGTACCTCTCGGCCAGTCTCGCCTCGCCCGCGCGACGCGGCCCCTCGGCCACCCGCTTGCGGTTGAGGAGGACGATCGCGGTGACGATCGCCGCGATCACCAGGAACCACAGGATCGGGAAGATCGGCCAGAACGCCGGCGGCCCTCCCCCGTCGTGCCAGGGTCCGTTCTCGCGCCAGGGACCCCAGTGGTCGTCGGCCACCACGGTGGCCACTGTCTCGTTGATGCTCATTGCTCGTGTCCAATCTGTCGGGCTTGCCTATGCCCTCAGACTGCTGCCCACGAGCCGCCGGCACATCGGCTCAGGAGCGGGGGCTGCGTACGCAGCCCCTAGCCGATCCGGAGCCGGCTGAGCTGGCGCCCTTGCTCGTCGAAGTTGGCGGGGTCGAGCCAACGCTCGTGGCTCTCCCTCACCTTCGGCCACTCCTGCGCCGTCACCGAGAACCAGTCGGTGTCCCGGTTTCGGCCCTTGACGACCATGTGGTTGCGGAACCGGCCCTCATAGCTGAACCCCAGCCGCTCCGCCGCCCGCCGGGACGGTTCGTTGTGCGAGTCGAGCTTCCACTCGAAACGCCGGTAGCCCAGCGTGTCGAACGCGTGCCGCATGAGCAGGTGGATCGCCTCGGTCGCCGCCCTGGTGCGGGCGAGCGATGGGCCGAAGAGCACCCCACCGACCTCGATGCTTCCGTTCGCGGGGTTGATCGCGTGGAAGCCCGCGACCCCGCTCGCCCTGCCGTCCCGCTCTCCTTCCTTCGGGATGAAGGCGAACGGCACGACGTCGGCCGCGTCGACGAGCCCGGCCAGGTGCATCCACAGGTCCTGCAGCGAGGTCGGCATCGCGATCGGCCGGTAGGTCCACAGGTCGGCGTCGTCGGGTCCGCAGACCCCGGCGTAGAGGTCCGAGTACTGGGCCGACGAGAGCGGCGCGACCCGGACGTAGCGCCCCTCCAGGGTCACCGGCTCGGGCCACGGCCGCGGCTCCCAGCTCTCGACGACATCACCCACGGGATACAAGAAGTTCGTCACGGTCGTCATTCTCGCCGACCGTCGCGAGCGGGCGCCGGGCGGCGCCGAGGGCGAGCATCCCGACCAGGCAGCCCAGCAGCAGGACCCCGGCGAGGACCATCACCGACTCCACCGCGAACCTGTCCGCGAGCGGCCCGAAGACGATCATCGAGACCGGCATCGACACGGACATGACGATCCCGTAGAACCCGAACACCCGGCCGCGCATCGCGTCCTCGACCTGCTCCTGCAGGACGGTCGCGGCTGGCACCAGCAGCAGCAGGAGTACGCCGGCCACCGCCGTCACCACGTCGATGAAGAAGACCGCGACGATGCCGGTGCTCGCGTAGACCGCGGCGGCCACCGCGGGCGCGAACAGCATCATCCCCGACTGGATGGTCTGCTGGACGCCGTTGACCCGCATCAGGTGCTCGGCCGGGACGATCTGCGGGAGCATGGCGTTGACCGCCGGCCCCTGGATCCCGGCCAGCGCCGAGCGCACCGCCATCGCGACGAAGATCATCCACAGGTCGCCGACCCCGCTCAGCATCAGCAGCGCGAGAACCAAGGTCGCCACCGCGATCGTCGAGTCGGCGCCGATGATCAACAGCTTGCGCGAGTGCCGGTCGGCCCACACGCCGCCGAAGACCGACACCACCGCCTGCGGCAGCATCCCGGCCGCGACGCTCAGGGTCAGCACCGCGGCCGACCCGGTCTCGACCGTGAGGTGCCACATCACCGCGTACCCGACGATCATCGATCCCAACGACGACACCGTCTGGCCGCCGAGGAAGACCAGCAGGTTCCGCTTCCACCGATCCGACTTCTGCTCCGACTTCTGCTCCGACATCGCAACCGCTCCTGCATCCGGTGGGCCGCCGTGCCGGCCCCTCACCCATGCCACGAACGGTCGCCGCCGGTTTCGACAGCGGCGCAGACGCCTATTCGACTCCCGGGTCGAAGTCGAACGCCGGGAGACCGTCGAGACTGGTGAGGTTCTTCCGACGCCGATACTCGGCCGACCCCTCGACCCCCTTGCGCTCGAAGTACGCCGGGAGCAGGTCGCGCTCGCCGACGTACGACATCAGCGGGACGGCGAAGCCACAGGAGTCGGAGACCCGCTCGATGTCCACGACGACGACCGCGCGGGCACCGGGGAGGTCCGTGAAGCGGCCGGCGAGCTCGGCGTACTCCTTCTCGTAGCGGGTCACGACCCGCCCGCGTCCGTGGAAGCGGACGATGTTCGGTGCCCCGTCGAACGCGCAGAACATCACGGTGATCCGGCCGTTCTCACGCAGGTGCGCGATCGTCTCGCTACCGCTCCCGGTGCCGTCGACCCACGCGAAGGTGAGCTCGTCGAGCATCCCGAAGGTGCCGGGGATGCCGCGCGGCGACAGGTTGACGTGGCCCTCACCGGAGAGCGGTGCGGTGGCCACGAAGAAGACGACCTGGCGGTCGACGAACTCCCTCAGACGACCCTCGACGCGCGCGTGGACCTTTCCCATGCCTGGGTTACTCGGGCACGTTGCGGTAGGCGCCGTCGGAGGCCGAGGTGGCCATCGAGGCGTACGCCCGCAGGGCCGCGGAGACCTTCCGGTCGCGGTTGGCCGGGGTGTAGGGCTTCTCGCGCTTCTCCTGGGCCACGCGACGCTCGCCGAGGACGATGTCGTCGACGTCGAGGGAGATCGAGCGGTTCGGGATGTCGATGGAGATCTGGTCGCCGTCCTCGATCAGGGCGATCAGACCGCCGCCGGCCGCCTCCGGGGAGACGTGGCCGATGGAGAGTCCAGACGTGCCGCCGGAGAAGCGGCCGTCGGTGATCAGCGCGCACTTCTGGCCCAGACCGCGGCCCTTGAGGAAGGAGGTCGGGTAGAGCATCTCCTGCATGCCCGGCCCACCCTTCGGGCCCTCGTAGCGGATCACCACGACGTGGCCGGCCTCGACCTTCTTGGCGAGGATGCCGTCGACCGCGTCGTCCTGGGACTCGAAGACGATCGCGGTGCCGGTGAAGGTCAGGCACTCGTCAGGAACGCCGGCGGTCTTCACGACACAGCCGTCGGGGGCGATGTTGCCCGACAGGATCGCCAGCCCGCCGTCGGCGGAGTAGGCGTGCTCGAAGTCGCGGATACAGCCTTCGGCGGCGTCGGTGTCCAGGCTCGCCCAGAGGTTGTCGGTGGAGAACGCCTCGGTCGTACGCACCCCGCCCGGCGCGGCGAGGAAGAGGTCGAGCGCCTCCTGACTGGGGTTCTCGGCGCGGATGTCCCAGTTGCCCAGCCACTCTTCGACCGAGTCGGAGTGGATGGTGTGGACGTCCGTGTTGAGCGCGCCCCCGCGGAGCAGCTCGCCGAGCAGGGCGGGGATGCCGCCGGCTCGGTGGACGTCCTCCATGTGGTACTTCGGGCTGTTGGGGGCGACCTTGCTCAGGCACGGGACGCGACGCGAGATCGCGTCGATGTCGTGCACGTTGAAGTCGAGCTCGGCCTCACGCGCGGCGGCGAGCAGGTGCAGCACCGTGTTGGTCGAGCCGCCCATGGCGACGTCGAGCGCGACCGCGTTCTCGAACGCACTGCGGCTGGCGATGGAGCGCGGCAGGACCGACTCGTCGCCCTCCTCGTAGTAGCGGCGGCACAGCTCGACGACCGTACGTCCCGCCTCCTCGAAGAGCGCGCGGCGCTTGGCGTGGGTGGCCAGGGTCGACCCGTTGCCGGGCAGGCTGAGACCGATCGCCTCAGTGAGGCAGTTCATCGAGTTGGCGGTGAACATGCCGGAACAGGAGCCGCAGGTCGGACAGGCGGCGCGCTCGATGACGTCGAGCTGCTCGTCGCTGACCGCCTCGTTGACCGAGAGCACCATCGCGTCGACCAGGTCGAGCTTGTCGTGCACGATCCCCTCGATCGCGGTCGTCTTGCCAGCCTCCATCGGGCCGCCGGAGACGAAGACGACCGGGATGTTGAGCCGCAGGCTGGCCAGCAGCATGCCGGGGGTGATCTTGTCGCAGTTGGAGATGCACACGATCGCGTCGGCGCGGTGCGCCTCGACCATGTATTCCACCGCGTCCGCGATCAGCTCGCGGCTGGGCAGCGAGTAGAGCATCCCGGCGTGGCCCATCGCGATGCCGTCGTCGACGGCGATCGTGTTGAACTCCTTGGCTACTCCCCCGGCCTCCTGGATCTTCTCGGCGACGATCTTGCCGAGGTCACGGAGGTGGACATGGCCGGGCACGAACTCGGTGAACGAGTTGGCGATCGCGATGATCGGCTTGCCGAAGTCGTCATCGGTCATCCCGGTCGCGCGCCAGAGTGCGCGCGCACCCGCCATGTTGCGGCCCGAGGTCGAGGTTGCGGAGCGAAGAGTGGGCATAGGCAAAGGCTAGACCCGTCGCCCCGGGTCCCTTGACACAGCGCCACGCGATGGACGGTGATCAGGCTTCCGCGACCTGACTGCGGCGTCCACACGGGAGATCGACCATTTCTCCGGCCTCAGACCTTCGCGGCTCGGACCACCATCACGTCGGGGATGTCGCGGAGGATCTCGCGCCAGGTCTCGCCGGCGTCGGCGGAGGCCCAGACCGAGCCGTTGCGGGCGCCGAAGTAGACGCCGGCCACCTCGTGGTCGTCGGCGCACATCGCGTCGCGCATGACACCGACGTAGAAGTGGTCGGGCAGACCCTTGTCGAGGGCCTCCCAGTGGTCGCCGGCGTCGCGCGAGCGCCACACGATCGGCTTGGCCTCCGGTGGGTAGCGGGACTCGCCGGCGCCGATCGGGAAGGTGAAGATCGTGTCGGGCTCCTGCGGGTGGACGACCACCGCGAAGCCGAAGTCGGTGGGCAGCCCGTCGGCGATGGACTTCCACGACCGGCCCTCGTCGTCGGAGCGGTAGACGCCACCGTGATTCTGCAGGTAGAGGCGCTCGGGGCGGGAGGAGTGGCGGGCGACCTTGTGGACGCACTGGCCGAACTCGGGGTACTGCTGCCCCTCGGGCAGGAAGACCGCGATGATGCCGTTGTTGCGCGCCTCCCACGTCTCCCCACCGTCCGAGGTGTGGTAGACGCCGCCGGTCGAGATCGCCGCGGTCACCGAGTCCTGTTCTGTCGGGTGCGGCAGGATCGTGTGGAACGCCTGACCGCCGAACCCCTCGTTCCACTCGGTGCGGTGCGGGTGGTCCCACAGCCCGCGCACCAGCGAGAAAGAAGCGCCACCGTCACGCGACCTGAAGATCGCGCCGGGCTCGACGCCGGCCCAGATCGTGCCCTCCGGCAGCCCGGGCTGGAGCTGCCAGACCCGGGCCAGGCTCGCGTCGACGTCCTCAGGAAACGACATCGAGGTCTCGGTCCAGGTCTCACCGCCGTCGGCGGAGGCGCGCACCAGCGCACCCAGCCACAGCGAGGAGCATCCGGCAAGGACTCGCCCGGTCCCGGGCTCGATCATGGCGGAGTAGATCTCCTCCATGTCATGGTGCGGACCGGTGAAGTCCCAGTCCTGGCGTGCGTCGTCAGAGCGCCCTATCCACAGACCCTTACGGGTCCCGACCAGCAGCTGCGTACCCATGCCTTCCAGCATCCACCCGGTCGCCGTTCGTGGCCAGGAGATTTCGGCGATAGAACGCGGAGGGAAAACATCCCGATCCGGCGACACCGGAAAGGCCGGGTTCTTCGGCCTGGGCGGCCCAGCCCCTAGCCTGAAGTCATGACCAGACCTGTTGCCTGGGAGACGTTCACCGCGATCCTCTTCGACCTCGACGGCGTGATCACGCCGACCGCGGTCGTGCACATGCGAGCGTGGGAGGAGATGTTCAACGCCTACCTGCAGGAGAAGACCCCGGGCGCGCCGGCCTACACCGACCAGGACTACTTCGCGTACGTCGACGGCAAGCCGCGCTACGACGGCGTCCGTGACTTCCTCGCCTCCCGTGGCATCCGGCTTCCCGAGGGCACCCCGGAGGACGCACCCGAGCTCGAGACCGTCTGCGGTCTCGGCAACCGCAAGAACATCGCCTTCAACATGGTGCTCGAGCGCGACGGCGTGGAGGCCTACCCAGGCTCGGTGCTGTTCCTGGACTATCTCGCCACCCTCGACGTCCGGCTCGGCGTGGTGTCGTCATCGGTCAACGCACCGACCGTGCTGAAGGCGGCGGGTCTGCTGGACCGTTTCGAGACGGTCGTCTCGGGAGCTGTCGCAGAAGAGCTGGGCCTGCCCGGCAAGCCTGCACCGGACACGTTTGTCTACGCCGGTAAGGTCCTCGGAGCCACCCCGAGCGAGGCCGTCGTGCTCGAGGACGCCGTCTCCGGGGTGCGCGCCGGCAAGGCAGGAGATTTCGCGCTCGTCGTCGGGGTGGACCGTGGCGCCGGCCACGACACCCTCACGGCCGCCGGCGCCAGTCTCGTCGTATCCGACCTTGCTGAACTTGTCCCTGATCGACACAGCCCTGGTTCACAGAGCCCAGACCCTGCTCGAGGAGCACAGCAGTGAAGACCAACGTCGGCCCGAACCCCCTGGACCGGGCCCGTTACCCCATCGACCCGTGGCGACTGGTGGAGACCAGCTACTCCCCCGACGACCTCGGCCTGACCGAGACGCTCTTCAGCGTCGCCAACGGCTATCTCGGCATGCGCGGCACTCCTGAGGAGGGTCGCCCGACCTACGCGCACGGCACCTTCATCAACGGGTTCCACGAGACCTGGCCGATCCGCCATGCCGAGAACGCCTACGGCTTCGCCAAGACCGGCCAGACCATCGTCAACGCCCCCGACGCCAAGATCATGAAGATCTACGTCGACGACGAGCCGCTGACCTTCGGCACCTCGGACCTGGAGGAGTACGAGCGGGTGCTCGACTTCCGCGAGGGCGTGCTGCGACGGCATCTGGTGTGGCGTACGCCCTCGGGCAAGCGGGTCGCGATCAAGTCGACCCGGATGGTGTCGATGACCCAGCGCCACCTCTCGATCCAGACCCTGGAGATCACGATGCTGAGCGGCGCCGCGCCGATCGTGATCTCCTCCCAGCTGCTCAACCGGCAAGACGGCAAGGACGAGTACCACGTGCCGTCGGCGGCGCTGGGCGAGGGCATGGACCCGCGCAAGGCCTCGGCCTTCGACACCCGCGTTCTGCTCCCGCAGCTGTCGGTGGCCGACGAGGAGCAGATGATGCTCGGCTACCGGTGCGCCAACTCGGGGATGACGATCGCGGTCAGTGCCGCCCACCAGCTCGACACACCGGACCCGGTCGAGACCGTCGTCCGTGCCGAGGACGACCTGGCCAAGACGGTCTTCCGGGTCGACGCGACCGAGGGCAGCACCCTGCGGATGCAGAAGACGGTGGCGTACCACACCTCGCGAGGGGTGCCGGTGCGCGAGCTGGCCGACCGCTGCGGACGTACGCTCGACCGGGCGATCCGCCTCGGCGTCGGCCACTTCGAGCGCGACCAGCGCAACTGGTACGACGAGTTCTGGTCCGCCGCCGACGTCGAGATCTCCGCGGCCGACGAGGGCGACACCGAGGACATCGCGGCAGCGCAGCAGGCGATCCGATTCAACCTGTTCTCGCTGGCCCAGGCGACCGCCCGCACCGACGGGCTCGGCGTCCCGGCGAAGGGGGTCACCGGCTCCGGCTACGAGGGCCACTACTTCTGGGACACGGAGTGCTACGTCGTCCCCTTCCTCTGCTACACCCAGCCCGAGGTCGCCCGCAACGTGATGCACGCCCGCTCGGTGATGCTTCCCGCGGCCCGGCAGCGGGCGCTGGAGATGGCCGCGAAGGGCGCGCTGTTCGCCTGGCGCACCATCAACGGGCAGGAGGCCTCGGCCTACTACGCGGCCGGCACGGCGCAGGTGCACATCGATGCCGACATCGCCTTCGCGCTGATGAAGTACGTCTACGCGACCGGTGACATCGGCTATCTCATCCGCGAGGGCGTCGACATCCTGGTGGAGACCTCGCGGATGTGGGCCGACCTCGGCTTCTGGCGCCACAACGGCGAGCCGTCCTTCCACATCCACGGGGTGACCGGGCCGGACGAGTACACCACGGTGGTCAACAACAACCTGTTCACCAACGTGATGGCCCGCTACAACCTGGAGAAGGCTGTCGAGACCATCGAGATGCTCCGGAGGGACTATCCGCGCGAGTACGCGCAGGTCATGGGCCGCCTCGACATCTCCCCCGACGAGGTCGAGGAATGGGGTCGCTGCGCCGCCGCGATGCACATCCCCTACGAGGAGGGGCTCGGCATCCACCCGCAGGACGACAACTTCCTCGACCGCGAGGTGTGGGACCTGCCCAACACCCCCGACGACGTACGTCCCCTGCTCCTGCACTACCACCCGCTGGTGATCTACCGGTTCCAGGTGCTCAAGCAGACCGACGTGGTGCTCGCCCTCTTCCAGCAGGGCAACAGGTTCACCCCCGAGGAGAAGCGGGCCGACTTCGAGTACTACGACCCGATCACCACCGGCGACTCGACGCTCTCGGCGGTCGTGCAGTCGATCGTGGCCGCCGAGGTGGGCTACCACGACGACGCGCTGCGCTACTTCTACGACGCGCTCTACGTCGACCTCCACAACATGCACGGCAACACCGTCGACGGGATGCACATCGCCTCCACCGGCGGCGTGTGGGGCGGCCTCGCGTTCGGCTTCGGCGGGATGCGCGACTACGACGGCAAGCTCTCCTTCGACCCGCGCCTGCCCCTCCAGTGGGACTCGCTGATCTTCCGGGTCCAGTGGCACTCGACCCGGATGCAGGTCGCGCTGACCAGGGACCAGATCGTCTTCACCGTCGTGGACACCCCGGGCGAGGAGTTCGACATCCCGATCAGCGTCCGCGGGGAGGAGTTCGTGGTCTCGAAGGGATCGCCGGTCATCGTGCCGCTCGCCGACCAGGGGCCGCGGATCGGCACCCACCTCGACGAGGAGCCGCACGGCGGCATCCGCCCCGACGGATCGCGGATCACGGCCACCGTGCCGCCCCCGATCCCGCCGGAGATCTACGAGCAGGACCACGTCGAGCATGCGATGGTCCCGCACGACTCGCGGCGTGGGTCCGAGCGGCTGGCGGAGGAGGCCAACAAGGCCCCCAACCTCTCCAACGTCTCGCAGACGGACTCGGCGCAGTAGCGGGTCTTTACGCAGCCCTAGACTGACCGGGTGGTCGCACGCTTCTCAACCGGTAGAGCCTCTCTCCGGGCGAGGCTGGCCCACCCGGTCGTCCTGGTTCTGATCGGGATCGCGTCGGTGCAGGTCGGCGCGACCTTCGCGAAGTCGCTCTTCGACGAGGTCACCCCGACGGCCATGGTGTGGCTGCGGCTGTCGCTGTCCGCGCTGATCCTGCTGGCGATCACCCGGCCCCGGGTCCGCGGCCTCTCCCGCCGCGACTGGCTGGTCGTGGTCGCCTTCGGGGCCTCGCTCGGGATGATGAACTGGGCCATCTACCAGGCTTTCGCCCGGCTCCCGATCGGGATCGCGGTGACCATCGAGTTCATCGGCCCGCTCACGATCGCGCTGGCCACCTCGCGGCGGGCCCGCGACCTGGTCTGGGTCGCGCTGGCCGCTGCGGGGGTCGTGCTGCTCGGCCTCGAACCCGGCCGGATCTCGATCGTGGGCGTGCTCTTCGCGCTGCTCGCGGGGGTCTGCTGGGCTGCGTACATCCTGCTGTCGAAGGCGACCGGAGCGCGGTGGGAGGGGCTCGACGGGCTCGCCCTGGCCTCCACGGTCGCGGCGGTGGCGCTGACGCCTGCGGCGATGGCGTACGCCGACGGGCTCGGGTCTCCGCACGTGTGGCTGGTCGGGCTGATGGTGGGGCTGATGTCCTCGGTGATCCCCTACTCCCTCGATCTCGTCGCCCTGCGTTCGATCAAGTCGGGGCTCTACGCGATCCTGATGTCGCTCGAGCCGGCCGCCGGCGCCCTGGCCGCGATCCTGATCCTCCACGAGGGACTCTCGGTCCTGCAGTGGCTGGCCATCGCCTGTGTCGTGGTCGCCTCCGCGGGCGCGACCACCACCGGGAAGCCTGCGCACCACGTCCCGGCGGAGTCGACCCCGGCGTAGTGGGGTGTTTCACACAAGCGACATCGGAACGTCACTGACTCCGAACGTTGAGGTCACTACAGTTCGGTGACAACTCCCCCTCCGCCGCCCGGTCCGCCGCCTGTCCTTGGAGTTGCTCCGTTGTCGACCATCACCGCCCCCGTACACACCGCTGCCGTCGCCCAAGTCGCCGCCCTCTTCGCCGCCCGCACCGCGGGGCGAATGGTCGGCCCGTTCCTCCGACCGATCCAGCTGCTGCTCGCCTGGCCGGTGGCCTCCCAGCTCGTCGCCCGGCACAACGCCAGGGCCGCCGAGGAGGCGCTCCTGCTCCGGCGTGCCGAGCGTGAGGACGTCCAGCACTATCTCCAACTGCTCGCTTCGGAGAGAATGTCCGCATGAACCTACCGCGGGCGATGGCCGAGTCGACGGTCGCGTTCCGTGACGTGCTCTCCGACGACGGCACCTTGATCCGTGCCTGGACCAACGACCCCGAGGGCGTGATCGAGGGACCGACGGTGCTGCTGTGCAACGGCCTCGGCACCAGCCCGTGGAACTGGCCGGCGCTGCTGCACACCTCGTGCGGCGTACGCGTGGTCTCCTGGCAGCACCGTGGCACCTCCGGCTCGGCGCGCCCGAAGGACCCGGAGCAGACCACCTCGAGGCACTTCGCCGAGGACGCGCTCTCGGTGATGGACGCCTTCGCGCTCTCCCGGCCGGTGGTGATGGGCTGGTCGATCGGGGTCAACACCGCCTTCGAGCTGGCCGCGGACCATCCCGAGCGGGTCTCCGGCCTCTTCGGCGTCGCCGGGGTTCCTGGCGACACGTTCAAGTCGATGCTGGGGCCGCTGCGCCTGCCCGCGCCGGCGGCCGCGATCGTGACCCGCACCGCCTCGCGGGTGCTGTGTCGCACCGGCTCCCTGATCACTCCCCTGGCGGCGCGTCTCGACCTCGGCCCGCGAGCGATCGAGGTGTTCTCCAAGGCGGGCCTGATCGGCAAGGTCCCCGATCCCGAGCTCGCCGCGGCGGCGCTGGCCGAGTTCCTGACCACCCCGGTCGAGTGGTACTTCCACCTCGCGCTGCGCACCTCCCAGCGCCGCTCGGTCTCGCTGCGCCGGATCAAGGTGCCGGTCGTGCTGGTCGCGGGCACGCGCGACCTCATCGCCGGTGCGCGCCACATGTCGCGGGTGGCCGCCGGGGTCAAGAACGGCACCTTCGTCGAGCTCGACGGCACCCACTTCGTGCAGATGGAGCAGCCCGACCGGGTTCACCAGCTGCTGCTGGCCTTCCTCGCCCGGGTCGCCGAGCAGCAGCGCGTCTGACCTACCCGGCGGTCGAGCCGGTCGAGCCTGTCGAGGCCACGACGCCGGTGACCGTGGCCCGACGAGCGACGCGGTGCAGGGTGGCGAGCACGGCCGGGCCGAGCAGGGCGATGGCGACGGCCGTGGTGATCGCCCGCACGGTGTCCCAGCTGCTGGTCGAGGTGACCAGCGTGTAGCGCAGGAAGGTCGCCAGGTTCTCGCTGAACTCGGCACCCGGTTCGTAGGAGAGGTTGCCGCTCGCGCCGGGCACCGTGACGCCGGTGAGCAGCGGCCAGCCCTGCAGGTTGAGGAGGAGACCATAGGCGTAGGAGGCGAAGATCCCGTACGCCGCCAGCAGCCCGATCTCCCGGCGGCCGCTCGCACGTGGCAGCAGCCCGGCTCCCATCGCCACCCAGGCGGCGCCGAGCATCTGGTAGGGCAGCCACGGTCCGACCCCGGCAGTCACGAGCGCGGCGACGAACAGGCTGGTGCAGCCGAGGACGAACCCGAAGGCCGGACCGAAGACCCGGCCGCCGAGGATCAGCATGAAGAAGACCAGCTCCACCCCTCCGGTGCCGGCGGAGACGGCGCGCAGGACCGCCTCGATCGCGCTGAGCACGCCGAGGACCGCGATCATCCGGGTGTCGATCCCGCCCGTGGAGAGCTCGCTCAGCAGCACCACCAGCATCAGCGGCAGCAGCGCCAGGAAGATGAACGGCGGCTGCACCCGCTCGTAGCCGTGGAGCAGCAGCGGCCAGCAGAACATCATCAGCCCGGCCACGGAGATGATCGCGAGCAGGACCGCCGTGCGGGGCGAGAACCGGATCATCCCTCGCCCACCGCCTCGACAACCTCGCGCACGTTCAGCCAGCCCGGGCCGAACACCTTGCTCACCTGGGGCGCGAACGCGGGTGACTCGGCCGTGACGCTGCGTACGTCACCGGCCGAGACCACCTCGCCGTCGGCGAGCACCACCACGTCGTCGGCGGCCTCGGCGACGAACTCGACGTCGTGGGTCGCCACCAGGACCGCCTTGCCCGCCGCGCTGAGCTCGCGAAGGATCTCGGACAGTGCCTGCTTGGCGGCGTAGTCGAGGCCGCGGGTGGGCTCGTCGAGGAGCACGACCGGCGGGTCGGCGCTCAGGATCAGCGACAGCGCCAGAGCGAGGCGCTGGCCCTCGGAGAGGTCGCGCGGGTGCTGGCCATCGGGGATGCCGGGGACGAGGCTGTCCAGGATCTCCCGGGTCCGCGGGCCGCCGGCGTCGCACTCCTCGGCCACCGTCTCCAGGTAGAGCAGGTCGGCCGCGGTCTGCGGCAGCAGCCCGACGAGCGCACGGCGCCGGTCGGGATCGAGGCTCGCCGGGTCCGTGCCGGCCACGTCCACCGATCCGGCCAGCCGCTTCTGGGTCCCCTGCAGCGTCCACAGCAGCGTCGACTTGCCCGAGCCGTTGCGTCCCATCAGCGCCGTCACCCGCCCCGCGGGCAGCTCGATCGAGACGTCGTGCAGGACCGGCGTACGTCCTCGGGTGACCGTGAGAGAGCGAGCGCTCAGGGCGACTGTGTTGGTCTCGACACGCCTCCGCCTAGCGGCTCCGGCGGCTCGACCAGCGGTTTCGTCGGTCGAGCCGCGAGCGTTAGCGAGCGTGTCGAGACCAACACGATCAGCAAGCGCCACCCCTCTCGCCTTCCGCTTCGCATCCCGCACCGTCAGCGGCAGCGGTGACCACCCGAGCTCGCGGCCGAGCTCGACCAGCGGCGGCACGATGGGTGAGGACTCGAGGATCTCGACGGGCTCGCCGACGGCGACGGAGCCGTCGCCGACGAGCAGCGCGATCCGGTCGGCGAAGGGGACGACCCGCTCGAGGCGGTGCTCGGCGAGCACGACGGAGGTGTCGAGGTCGTGGACCAGCCGGGTGATGGTGGCGAGCACGTCCTCGGCGGCGGTGGGGTCGAGGGCAGAGGTCGGCTCGTCGAGGACGACGACCCGGGGGTGGGTGGTGAGCACCGAGCCGATCGCGACGCGCTGCTGCTGCCCGCCGGAGAGCTCCCGCAGCGACCGCTGCCGCAGCTCGGCGATGCCGAGCAGGTCGAGGGTCTCCTCCACCCGGCGCCGCATGGTCGCCGGCGGGAGGCCGAGCTGCTCCATCCCGTAGGCGAGCTCCTCCTCGACCGTGTCGGTGACGAATCCGGCCACCGGGTCCTGCCCGACGTAGCCGATGATCCCGGCGCGCTCGCGCGGCGGCGTACGAATGATCGAGGCGCCGTCCAACAGCACGTCACCGTCGAGAACGCCGCCGGAGAAGCGCGGCACCAGGCCCGCGAGCACACCGAGCAGCGTCGACTTCCCCGAGCCGGTCGGACCGGAGACGAGGAGCAGCTCGCCCTCCTCGATGGTGAGGTCGACGTCCTTGAGCACGTGCTCGGAGGAGTCGGGCGGGGTGAACGTGATGCCTCGCAGCTCGATCATGCGACTGCCTCCTCGTGGACGAGCGATGATGCCGGTGCCGGGGCGGCGACGGCCGGAACCAGCCCGACGAGCACACCCAGCATGGCGGTCAGCGTGACCTCCGGAACGGTGCTCACCCCCGGGAAGGCGACCGGGACCTGATCCCGGGCTATCCACCAGCCCACGGTGGCGACCACGATCCCGCTCAGCGCCACCACGACCTCCGGCCAGCGCCACCGGTCGGGGCGGTAGACGGTCCGCGTCACCCGGCGGCCGGCGAGGGAGAGCCCTCCGGCCGCGGTGCCGACGCCGAGGCTCAGCATGGTGACGGCCAGCCAGCCGGGCGTGGTGCCGTCCAGCACCGCATAGACGCCGGCACAGAGCCCGACGAGCGAGACCAGCATGAGCACCGAGGTGATCCGCCTGGTGGCCACGGCGACACCGGCCGCACGGCCGTAGCCGCGCGTGTCCATCCCCGCCGCCAGCGCCATCGACCGCTCCAGGGCGTCCTCGAGCACCGGCACCAGGAAGCGGCGCAGCCGCTTGACGTTTCCGGTCGCACCGGCACGCAGCCGTTGCGCGGCGCGCACCCGCTGCACCGACTCGGCCAGCTGCGGCAGCACCGTCACGGCGACCACGGCGGCGGTGCCGATCTCGTAGAGCGCCGGGGGCAGCGAGCGCAGCAGCCGCTTCGGGTTCGCCAGCGCGTTGGCCGCGCCGACGCAGATCACGATGACCCCCAGCCGCATCCCGTCGTAGAGGCCGGCCAGCAGCGCCTCCCGGGTGAGCGGCCCGAGCAGCCGGATCCCCAGCACCCACTCCGGAAGCGGGATCTCGGGAAGATCGATGAGCACGTGACCCGGCACCGCGCCCAGAAGGACCCGGAAGAGCACCCGGGTCACGACGATGAACACCGCGAGGCCGACGTAGAGCCGGAACGCCTTCGCCCACGGTTGCTCGCCGCGGCGCGCGGCGACCACGACCGACACCACCCCCACGACGAGCAGGAGCAGCAACGGGTTGGTGGTGAAGGAGGCGTACGCAGCCAGGCCGATCGCCCAGACCCACCAGGCGACCGGGTGCAGATCGCGGGGCAGGTGCGCGACCGCGGCCTTACGAAACAGCTCGCTCATCGCCGACGCCACCACACAGCACCGGCGACGGTGAAGAGGGCGAGGATCCCCGCGGGCGCGACCCAGGCGGGCAGATGCTCGGCCGCTGGGGTCGAGCCGGAAGGCGCGTCGTCCGGAGATAACTCCGGCGACGGGCTTGAGGGCGCCCCCACAGCATCCCCAAGCTCCGTCGCCGGAGCGGTAACGACATCGTCGTCTATCCACGTGAACGCAACACCCTGCCCGGAGGTCACGCTGATTTCGGTAACATTTCTGGAGGCGTAGCTCCAGGCCCCCGAATCGTCGGTGATCCACAGCGACCAGTACGCATCGGCAGGCGGCATCTGGGCGCAACCGGCGGCCTTCGGGCGCTCGTCGACACGGCACACGACGCTGGGCATCGAGGTCACGTAGGTGAGCGGATGTCCGGCCTTCTCGAACAGATCGGCACCGGTGTCGCCCTCCCCGGGCTGGACACAGGCGACCTCGGGGTCGCCACCCAACGCGTTGGGCTCGACGACGACGGTGACCCCGTCGCACGCCTCGGGCGCGGATGATGCGGCTGCCGAGGAGACGGGTGCGGTGGCCCCGGCGAGGATCGCCAGGGCCACCAGGAGATCGCGCAGGATCAGCACGAGCTCTTCGCGGTCGCGTCCTTGGGCAGGAAGACCAGCGACGGCAGGGCCTGCGCGGCCGCGAGGCGATACATCCCCTCGGACTCCTTGGTCAGGCCCTTGGTGTTGGCCTCGGTCAGCGCGGCGTCGTCATAGGCCACCGCGCCGGCGTCCTCGCCACAGGTCACGACGTGGTCGGCGACCCAGGTCGCGGCCTTCTCCGCGGCAGCGGTCTCACCGGCGCGCCCGAACGCCCACCCGGCCAGACCGGTGGTGTTGGAGTTGGCGATGTTGCCGGTCGCCGCCTTGAACGAACCGTCCTCGGCCTGGGTCTCCTTCAGCCACTCCACGCCCGCCTTGACGGCCTTCTCCGCCTCCGGAGAGGCCACCGAGGAGAGGGCGATCAGCGCGAACGCGGTGGCGTCGGCGTCCGGGGCGGCCTTCGGGTCGGCGTCGCAGGTCTGATCTGCCGCGGCCGGGTCGGCCGTGAAGGTGACCCGGAACCAGCCCTCCTCGCACTGCTGCCCGGCCAGGAACTCCGTCGCGGCCGCGGCCTCCTTGCTCTCGGCGTTGTTCAGGGCCCATACGGCGTACGACTGTCCGATCGTGTTGGAGTAGTCGGCCGCCTCCTTGTTCTTGGGGTCGAGCACGTCGGCGATGCGGCCGTTCTCGGCAACGGTGCCCTCGAGCTGCTTCAACAGCCCGGGGTCGGAGGCGTCGACGTTCTGCTGGAGGACCAGCGCCTTCGCGGTGGCCCCGGCCGAGGTGACGGTGCCGAACCCGGGCGAGGTGTAAGCCTTCTTGTTCTCCATCACGGCCGCGGCGATCGTGGCGATCTCCTCGTCGTAGCCACCGACCTCGGCCAGCGCGATCCCGATGTCGGCGCTGAGCCCGAAGTCGTCCGTGCCGTACTGGGCGTTGCGGGCCACGCCCTCGGGCGCCTGGGCGACGAGCCAGTCGGCCACCGAGGTGGACACCTTCGCGTCGTAGGTGGGCTTCTCGCCCTCCTCGACGGTCTTCTCGCCACAGCCGGCGAGCGAAGTGAGGGCGAGGGCGGCGGCGATGCCGCCGAGGACGGTCTTCTTCATGGTTCCTTCCACGCTGTTCGTCGGGAAGGCCCTGGGCCGACCCGCTGCTTTCCACGACAGCGTCAGGTCAGTACGCGTCCGTCGGCAGGTGCTCCGGCTCGCTCAGGACACTCGGTGCCTGGGCCTACGGTTGCGGGTCAGCGCCGGGATTCGACCGGCTTCCCCCACCACGGCGTGTGTTGATTGAGGGGGCTATCTTATGCCGGGCCCGCGCCGCTTGCGCGATCGCCACCGAGCAGTCACTCTGTCCCCATGCGCCACAGGATTCTCGGCCTTGTCGCAGCGTCGATCTCGGCCACCCTTCTCGCTCTCTGCCCGGCCACGACGGCTGTCGCGGAGCCGGCTCGGACATCGGTCACGTACGCCGATCTGGTCGCCATGTTCGGCGACAAGGTCGGCAACCGGCAGACCGTCGAGACCGGGCTGCCGAGCCTCAACCGCGCCATGTCCGATGCCAGGATCACGACCCCCTACCGACAGGCGGCCTACCTGGCCACGCTCGCCAACGAGAGCTCCTTCCACCACGACGCCAAGGGCCGCGACAAGCGGAAGTACGCCGGCCGCGGCTACATCCAGCTGACCGGCGAGGCCAACTACACCGACGCCGGCGCCTACTTCGACATCGACCTGCGCCGCCGGCCCGAGCTGGCCCGGTCGCTGGACCACAGCGCGCCGATCTCACGGTGGTACTGGACCGTCGCCCGCGACATCAACCCGCTCGCGGACGCCCTCGACATGGGCAAGGTCAACGCGGCGATCGGCTATCCCTACAACAAGAAGGAGGACGCCGAGCGCTGCCGCGACTTCAAGGCCGCGCTGAAGCACCTCCAGGGGTCGGTGCCCCAGGGGATCACGTGCGCCCGCCCGAAGACGGCGAGCGACCAGGACCGCACCGCGGACGCGTCCTAGCAGGCGTACGTCACTTCTTGGTGCGCTTGTCGCTGACCGCGATCGCCGAGGTGCCCTCGTCCTTGAGCTCGAAGAGGTCGATCGCCTTGATGAGCTTGGTCCAGGTGGCGTAGCCGTAGTTGCGGGGGTCCTCGGAGGACTGGTTGCGGATGCGGGAGACGACCGTGCCGACCAGGGCCCAGCCGTCGTCGTCGGCGGCTGCGGCGATGGAGTTGCGCAGCAGCTGGATCAGCCGGGCGTTGCGCTTGAGCAGCTGCCCCGTGGTCGCCGAGGAGGACGGCTTGCGGGCGGGCGTGGTCCCGGTCTCGGTGTCGGTCTCCTCCTCGGAGTCGCCGAGCTTCTCCACCACGGTGAACCGGGTGCAGGCACTCTTGAACGGCGCCGGGGTCTTCTCCCGGCCGTAGCCGTAGACCGCGCGCCCCTTCTCCCGCAGATAGTGCACCAGCGGCGTGAAGTCGGAGTCGGAGGAGACCAGCGCGAACGCGTCCGGGATCGCCGCGTGCAGCAGCTCGACGGCGTCGATGGCGAGCGCCATGTCGGAGGCGTTCTTGTGGGCGGTCAGGTCGAACTGCTGCATCGGCCGGATCGCGGCATCGTGCAGCTCCTCGATCCACCCCTTGAGCTCGGGCTTGGTCCAGTTGCCGTAGGCCCGCCGGATCGTCACCTCGCCGTACTCGGCCAGGTCATTGAGGATCGCGTCGATCTTGGCCGCCGGAGCATTGTCGGCGTCGATGAGCAGGGCGATACGGAAGGGCTCGGTCACCAGATCAGTGTGGCAGGAACAGGACTGTGTTGGTCTCGACACGCCTTCGCCTAGCGGCTCCGGCGGCTCGACCGACGGCAGGCCCCGTCGGTCGAGCCGGAAGGCCGCCTGCGGCCGAGCGTGTCGAGACCAACACAGTCGCTACGTCAGGCGAGCTTCTCCAGGATCAGCTCGCGGACACGCTTGGCGTCGGCCTTGCCGCCGGTCGCCTTCATGACCGCACCGATGAGCGCACCGGCCGCGGCCTGGTTGCCGCCGCGGATCTTCTCCGCGACCGCGGGCTGGGCGGCGATGGCGTCGTCGACGGCGGCGCCGAGGGCACCGTCGTCGGAGACCACGGCGAGGCCGCGGGCGTCGACGATCTCGGCGACCGAGCCTTCACCAGCCAGGAGCCCCTCGAAGACCTGGCGGGCGAGCTTGTCGGTCAGCGAACCGCCGTCGACCAGCTTCTGCACCTCGGCGACCTGGACGGGGGTGACACCGACCTCGGCGAGCTCGACGCCACGGTCGTTGGCACTGCGGGACAGCTCGGCCATCCACCACTTACGGGCGGCCTGTGCGGAGGCTCCTTCGGCGACAGTCGCCTCAATCAGCGACAAGGCGCCGGCGGCCCAGACGTCGCGCATCTCCAGGTCGGAGTAGCCCCACTCGACCTGCAGGCGGGCCCGCTTGTCAGCGGTGCGCTCCGGCAGGCTCGCCCGCAGCTCCTCGACCCACTCGCGCGACGGCGCGACCGGGACGAGATCCGGCTCGGGGAAGTAGCGGTAGTCGTCGGCGTCCGACTTCGGACGGCCGGCCGAGGTGGTGCCGGTGTCCTCGTGGAAGTGGCGGGTCTCCTGGAAGATCGCCTCCCCCGCGTCGAGGATCCCGGCATGGCGCGACATCTCGAAGCGCATCGCCCGCTCGACCGAGCGCAGCGAGTTGACGTTCTTCGTCTCCGTGCGGGTGCCGAGCTTGTCCGACCCCTTCGGGGACAGCGACAGGTTGACGTCGCAGCGCATCGAGCCCTGGTCCATGCGTACGTCGGAGACACCCAGACCCAGCAGGATCTCGCGCAGCGCGGCGACGTAGGCCTTCGCCACCAGCGGCGCCTTGGCGCCGGTGCCGAGGATCGGGCGGGTGACGATCTCGATCAGGGGGATGCCCGCACGGTTGTAGTCGACCAGCGAGTAGTCGGCGCCGTGGATGCGGCCGGTCGCGCCACCGATGTGGGTGGTCTTTCCGGTGTCCTCCTCCATGTGGGCGCGCTCGATGTCGACCCGGAAGGTCTCCCCCTCGACCTCGACGTCGAGGTAGCCGTCGTAGACGATCGGCTCGTCGTACTGCGAGGTCTGGAAGTTCTTCGGCATGTCCGGGTAGAAGTAGTTCTTCCGGGCGAACCGGCACCACTCCGCGATCGACCCGTTGAGCGCGAGGCCGATCCGGATCGCCGACTCCACGGCCTTGGCGTTCACGACCGGCATCGAGCCGGGCAGGCCGAGGCAGGTCGGGCAGACCTGGGAGTTGGGCTCACCGCCGAAGGTCGCCGGGCAGCCGCAGAACATCTTGGTGTTGGTGTTGAGCTCGACGTGCACCTCGAGCCCGAAGGCCGGGTCGTAGCGCTCCAGCACCTCGTCGAACGGGACGAGAGTCTCTGTCATCGGGCCACCTCCAGCTTGTCGATCGAGAGCACCGGACCGATGGCGCCCTCGAGCGCGGCACCGACGCGGTAGAGACGGGCGTCCTCCAGGACCGGAGCCAGGAGCTGTACGCCGACGGGCAGCCCGTCCACGTCGGAGACACCGGCGGGGATGGAGATGCCGGGTGTGCCGGCCAGGTTGGCCGGGATGGTGGCCAGGTCCTGCATGTACATCGCCAGCGGGTCGTCGAGCTTCGCGCCCAGCGGGAACGCCGTCGACGGCGAGGTCGGCGAGACCAGCACGTCGACCTGCTCGAAGGCCTTCTTGAAGTCCTCGATGATCAGGGTTCGGATCTTCTGCGCCTGGCCGTAGTAGGCGTCGTAGTAGCCGCTGCTGAGCGCGTAGGTGCCGAGGATGATGCGGCGCTTGACCTCGTCGCCGAAGCCGGCGTCGCGAGACGCCTTCATCACGTCCTCGGCGGACGGGTCGCCGTCGGGGGTGACCCGCAGGCCGTAGCGCATCGCGTCGAACTTGGCCAGGTTGGAGGAGCACTCCGCCGGCAGGATCAGGTAGTAGGCCGCCATCGCGTGCTCGAAGCTCGGCGTGGAGACCTCGACGACGTCGGCACCGAGCTTGGTGAGGATGTCGACCGACTCGTTGAACTTGCGCATCACGTCGGGCGCCCAGCCCTCGCCCGCGAGCTCCTTGATGACGCCGACCTTGACGCCCTTCAGGTCGCCGGTGGCGCCCGCGCGCGCGGCGTCGACGAGCCCGGTCACCGGGGTCGTGGTGGAGGTCGAGTCGAGGGGGTCGTGACCGCCGATGAGCTCGTGCAGCAGAGCGCTGTCGAGGACGGTGCGGGTCACCGGACCGACCTGGTCCAGCGAGTTGGCCAGCGCGACCAGGCCGTAGCGGGAGACCGACCCGTAGGTCGGCTTCACGCCGACGGTGCCGGTGACCGCACCCGGCTGCCGGATCGAGCCACCGGTGTCGGTGCCGAGCGCCAGCGGCGCCTCGAAGGCGGCGACCGCCGCGGCCGAGCCACCACCGGAGCCGCCGGGGATCCGGTCGAGCTTCCACGGGTTCTTCGTCGGGCCGTACGCCGAGTGCTCGGTCGAGGAGCCCATCGCGAACTCGTCCATGTTGGTCTTGCCCAGGATCGGCAGACCGGCGGCCTTGATCTTCTTGACGACCGTCGCGTCGTACGGCGGCACCCAGCCCTCGAGGATCTTCGAGCCGCAGGTCGTCGGCAGGCCGGTGGTGGTCAGCACGTCCTTGACCGCGATCGGTACGCCATCGAGAGCATGCAGCGCGTCACCGTTGGCGCGGCGCGCGTCGGACGCGGCGGCCTGGGACAGCGCGCCCTCGGCGTCGATGTGCAGGAATGCGTGGACGTCGCCGTCGACCGCGGCGATGCGGTCGAGGTGGGCCTGGGTCAGCTCGACCGAGGTGGTCTCGCCCGCGGCGAGCGCGTCGATCAGCTCCGCGGCGGTCTTCTCGATGAGAGTCACTGCTCGTCCCCCAGGATCCGCGGCACCGAGAATCGCTGGTCCTCGACGGCGGGCGCACCGGAGAGCGCCTGCTCCGGCGTCAGTCCGGGCACGACGACGTCCTCGCGGAACACGTTGGTCATCGGAAGCGGGTGGGAGGTGGCAGGCACGTCGTCGCCGGCAAGCCCCTGGATCGAGGCGACGGACTCGAGGATCACCTGCAGCTGCGGGGCAAGGTGATCGAGCTCGGCGTCGCTGAGGTCGATGCGGGCGAGGTCGGCCAGGTGCGCGACCTCGTCGCGGGTGATTTCTGGCATGCGCACATCCTAGGCGGCGGGCCCCGCACTTCTCACCTCGGAGCACCCCACTCCCCCGAGAAGTCAGTTACTGAGCGCGAGAGGTCGAAAACTGACGCCGACAGGTCAGGTGTAGACGTCGAGAGGTCGGCTTCTCGTAACCTGGCGGTCCGTACCGCAGTAGGTTGACGCCTCGTGCTCGATTTTCGACCTCTCGGCGCCAGAAATCGACTACTCGGCGTCAGATTCTGACTTCTCGGGGCCTGCCTCCAGCAGGCGCTTGAAACCCGCCTCGTCGAGGATCGTGAGGCCGAGCTCCTCGGCCTTGGCGGCCTTGGAACCGGCGCTCTCCCCGACCACGACGTAGTCGGTCTTCTTGGAGACCGAGCCCGCAGCCTTGCCGCCACGGCTGATGATCGCCTCCTTGGCACCGTCACGGGAGAAGTCCTCCAGCGACCCGGTGACCACGATGGTCAGGCCCTCGAGCGTGCGGGCGACCGACTCGTCACGCTCGTCGGCGAGGGAGACCCCGGCCGCGCGCCACTTGTCGACGATCTCCTGGTGCCAGTCGACCTGGCGCCACTCGACGATGGCCTCGGCGATGATCCCGCCGACGCCCTCGGTGCCAGCGAGCTCCTCCTGGGACGCGGCCCAGATGGCGTCGAGGGAGCCGAACTCGGTGGCCAGCGCCCGGGCCGCGGACGGGCCGACGTGGCGGATGGAGAGCGCGACCAGCACCCGCCACAGCGGGACCTGTTTGCGCTCCTCCAGGTTGCGCAGCAGGCCGAGGGCGTTGGCGTTGAGGACACGGTCGCCGGCCCCGGCCTCCTTCTCGGCCTTCTTCGCGGCCCGGGTGAAGAAGGCCGTGGTGGCGAGCTTGGCCTCGTCGAGCGAGAAGATGTCGCCCTCGTTGGTGATCACCTCGGCGGCCAGCAGCGCGTCCGCCGCCTCGTAGCCCATCCCCTCGATGTCGAAGGCACCTCGCCCGGAGGCGAAGAAGACCCGCTCCCGCACCTGCGCCGGACAGCCGCGGTGGTTGGGACAGCGCAGATCCTTGTCGCCCTCCTTCTGCTCGGCGAGCGTGGTGCCGCACGCGGGGCACTCGGTGGGCATGACCCACTCCGGCAGCCCCTCGGGTCGCAGCGGCAGCACCGGGCCGAGGATCTCCGGGATGACGTCGCCGGCCTTGCGGAGAATGACGGTGTCGCCGGGACGTACGTCCTTCCGCTTCACCTCGTGGGCGTTGTGCAGCGTCGCCCGCTCGACGGTCGAGCCGGCGACCTTGGTCGGCTCCATGACGCCGAAGGGCGTGACCCGGCCGGTGCGGCCCACGCCGACGTCGATCGCGAGCAGCTTGGCGTTGACCTCCTCCGGCGGGTACTTGTAGGCGATCGCCCATCGCGGCGCGCGGCTGGTCGAGCCGAGGCGGCGCTGCAGCGAGATGTCGTCGACCTTGATCACCACGCCGTCGATCTCGTGCTCGGTGACGTCGTGGCGGTGCTCGCCGAAGTAGCTGATGAACTCCTCGACCTCGGCGAGGCTCTTGAGCACCTTGACCCGCTTGGAGGTGGGCAGGCCCCACGCCTTCAGGGCGTCGTACGCATGCGACTGGGCGACCGGCTGGAAGCCCTCCCGGGCGCCGATGCCGTGGCAGACCATGCCGAGCTCACGGGTCGCGGTCACCCGCGGGTCCTTCTGGCGCAGCGAGCCGGCAGCGGAGTTGCGCGGGTTGGCGAACATCGGCTTGCCCGCGTCGACGAGGGAGGCGTTGAGCTTGTCGAAGGCCTCGATGGACAAGAAGACCTCGCCACGCACCTCGACCAGATCGGGGACCGGGAACTCGTCGGTGCCGGTGAGCCGGTGCGGGATGGACTTGATGGTGCGTACGTTCGGGGTGACGTCCTCACCCGTGCGGCCATCGCCACGGGTCAGCGCCCGGACCAGGCGGCCCTTCTCGTAGAGCAGGTTGATCGCCAGGCCGTCGACCTTCAGCTCGCACAGCAGCTCGGCCTGGCCGGCGCCGTCCTTGGCGATCCGGGCGTGCCAGCCGGCCAGCTCCTCGAACGAGAAGACGTTGTCGAGCGACTCCATCCGCTGGAGGTGGTCGACCGCGGTGAACTCCGTCGAGAACGTGCCACCGACCTTCTGGGTCGGCGAGTCGGGAGTGCGCAGCTCGGGGAACTGCTCCTCGAGCTCGTTGATCCGGCGCCACTTCTGGTCGAAGTCGGCATCGGAGAGCGTCGGGTCGTCCAGAACGTAGTAGCGGTAGCGAGCGTCCTCGATCTGCTCGGCCAGCTCCTGGTGCTCGGTCTTCTGCTCAGGGCCCGCGTCGGCGGTCAGGTCATCGTTCACGGGCACCATCTTGCCTGCTCCCGCCGACAATGTCCGACCCTGTGGCGCGGCGAGGAACGAGCTGCGACGCAACGGGAGGAGATCGAGCGAGCGCAGCCGGGTGAGCTCGCGAACCCGCGAAGCGGGTCGACATTTGAACGGCATACCCGCCCGGGCGTTTTCGGCGTTTCCTCGACTCAAACGACACTCGACTCCCTCAATATCGACGCAACCGATCAACACCTGGGTGACGGGGGTCACCAGAAGAGGGTAAATCGGGCTACCTTCCTCCCGCGTCGGGCAAGGCGGGGCCGACACCAATCCCCAGATGACCGCCTTGTGAGGTCTGCAGTGGTTTCTCGGCTCGTGGTGACGCTGTTGGCGGCGCTCCCCCTCCTGCTCGCCCCGGTCGGCGCGACCCACGCGCTCGGGCTGGGCAGCATCTTCTCCGACGCCGAGGTCGAGGTCTCGATCGTCGAGCAGTCCAAGGACGGCGTGGTCCTCAGCGTCCACGGCACCGACTACAGCGGCAAGGATCCGGGCATCGAGATCGCGCTCAACCCGGTCGGCTACCGCGGATCAGGCACCAGGAGCACCTTCGTCAAGTCGGTCGTGATCAACCCCGGCGACCCCGACGACTGGACCTACGCGTTCACTCTCGACGCCGCACAGGTCGCCGAACTCGACGCCGGCACCGACTACCAGATCATGACGATGCGTGGCGGTGGGCGCGACCTCTACGACTCTGCCGATTCGCGGGCGGTGGGCGTCCCCTTCGACTTCGACGAGCTCGCCCAGCCCAGCAGCTCACCGACCCCGGCGGAGCCCTCGGACGACACCGGGTCCTCGGACGGCACCGGCTCAGGCTCAGGCTCGGGCACGGGCTCCGGCGGCGGTACGTCCTCGGGCCGGCCCGCAGGAGGAGACTCCGGAGCCGAGGCCGGTGCCGGGTCCGGCTCCGGCGAGAAGCCGAAGGAGAAGGCGTCCAAGAAGCCCTGGACCGCACCCGAGGAGCCGCCGACGGCCAAGGGGCTGAGCCTGACCGGGATCGACGACGCCTCGGTGGACGCCGAGGACGTGATCCACGCCCAGGCCTCCGGCTTCAAGCCTCACGAGAAGGGCATCAGGGTCGTCGTCTACTCGACCCCGCTGGTCCTCTCGACCAGCGTCAAGGCCAACGGGCACGGCGTCGCGAAGTGGTCCGGCCGGCTTCCCAAGGACATCGGCCTCGGCAAGCACACCCTCACCTTCCAGGGCTCGGTGAACCGCGGGATCTCCTTCGTCGTCACCGGCACCCCGAGCGACGGCGAGTGTGTCCAGAGCGGCTGCACCCCGCCGACAGCGGCCGTCAAGCGGACGGCGTCGGCCGACGAGGGCGGCGTCGGCCCGCTCACCTGGATCATCATCGCCTCGATGATCATCCTCGCCCTGGTGGCAGGTGCCGTCGCCCTGCTCTCCGGACGCCGCAAGCACGACCAGGAGTGGGACGAGCCCGGCTACGCCCAGGCGCCGCGGTATCCCGCGGACCCGCGACAGGCATCGGGGCCCTACCCGGCCCACCCTCGTCAGCAGCCCCAGTCCAGGCCCGAGCCGCCGCTCCCCCGCCGGCTGCCTGCGGACCAGGACCCGCTCCGGCGTCAGCCGGGTCCACGTCAGCCGGGTCCACGTCAGCCGGGTCCGCGTCAGCCCGGTCCCCGTCAGCCCGGTCCGCACCAGCCCGTTCCGCACCAGTCCGGGCCGCGTCAGCCGAGCCACCGTCAGCCGGGTCCCCAGCACCTGGAACCGCAGCACGCCGCTCCCCCGCAGCCCACCCACCGCCAACCGCGTCCGCCCGAGTCGTTCGCACCGCCGAGCCAGCGGGGCCACGGCTACGAGGGACAGCGGATCGCCGGACGCTGAGCGCGCTCAGCCGACCAGCGACTCACCTCGTCGGGCGGTCTCGGCCGCGACCGTCGGCCACAGCGTCTCCAGCGCCACCTCGAGCCCGGACAGGACCGGGTCGAGGTCGTCGCCGGGGAACGGCGCGGGCGCCTGCTGGCGTACGACCGCACAGAAGGCGGGGAGTTCTCCCTCCGCCTCGTGGCAGCGAACGGTCTCGGCGGACCCCTCGGTCCAGCCGTCGTAGCCGTCGGTGTCGCCCTTGGAGCAGGTGAGCGTCGTGGGGCACTTCTGCTTCCCGGCGGGCAGGTTCGGGGCGTGGACAGCGGTGACGGTGCCGCCGCCGGGGGTCGTGCCGACGACGCCGAAGGCGCCCTTGCCGTAGCCCGAGACGTCGGCCATCTCGAAGGAGTCGATGTCGGCGTACGCCTTGGTCTCGAGCAGCCCGGCCGCGATCGCGCCGGCGGTCAGCGCGACCTCGCCGGCGCCGTTGGCACCCTCCGTAGGGAAGCCGCTGACCTGCGCCTTCGTCATCTTCGTGGTCGTCTTGGTGCCGAGGCGCGGATCGGTGACCAGGGCGACGAGGTCGTCCACGCTCACCTGGAGATCGAGCTTGCGCGGGTCCTCGGTGATCTTCTCGCCGACATAGGCGGCCCGGCGCTCCTCTCCCCCGGCCTTGTGGGAGACCATCAGCTGGCCAGGAGTGCCGTCGTCGGTGGCCAGATCCCAGGCGACGGTGGCGGTGCCGGTCTCGGACTTCACCTCGACACAGCCCGACATCCCGTCCTGGCACCAGGTCGAGAGCAGGTCGTCGTCGACCGCTCCGGCCTTGACCTCGAGTGAGTGGTCGGCTCCCCACCGGAGCACGGTGCCGACCTCGTCCTGCTCGAAGTAGAGGTCGCCGCCCTCGAACGCCTCCGGCACGACACGTACGTGCTGGAGCGTGATCGCCGCCAGCGCCTCCGGGGTCGCGGGCCGGTTCCCCGGCTTCAGGTCTGCCGGGTCGATGCTCACCGACGGTGCGACCGTGGGCTCCTCGCCGGTCCCGTCGTCCGCCTCGCTCGCGCTGCTGCCGCAGCCGGCCAGCGTCCCGGCGAGCAGCAGAGTCGCCGCCAGCAGTGCCATCCCCCGATGTTCCATGAGGGGAATCTACGCCAGGTGCCGGGCGCTTTCGGTGAGGATTCGCAGCACGGTGCGCGCCCATCGCCAGTCGGCCCCGGCCAGGCCGCACGCGGGCGTCAGCACGATGTCGTACGCAGCATCCAGCCCGAGCATGTCGAGCCAGCGCTCCACGGTCTCGGTGACCGTCTTGTCGGTGGGCGTGGCGCCCGCCGGTGCGACGGACGGGACCACGCCGAGCGCTACCATGTCGCCGGCCTCCAGGGCGGTAGCCAGCTCGTCCTGATCGGCGGCGGTCAGCTGGGTCAGGTCGACGCTGATCCCCTTCGCCCCGGCCTTGCGCAGCAGGCCCAGCGGCGTCCCGGGCGCACATGAGTGCACCCACGGGGTCGCGCCCTCCTCGGCGATCCCGCCGAGCACCCACTCCAGCGACTGGGAGGCCTCGAGGAGGTCGATGCTGCGGTGCTTGCCGAACCCCGAGGCGGTCGGCACCTGGGCGTTGAGCACGGCGCTCAGCGCGGGCTCGTCGACCTGGACGACCAGGGTGTCCGCGCCGGGGAGGCGGCGACGTACGTCACGGATGTGGGTGCGTACGCCCTCGGCCAGCGCCTGCGCCAGATCCCGGCGGGCGCCGTGGTCGGCGAGCAGCTTGTCGCCGCGCGGCCGCTCGACGGTGGCGGCGAGGGTCCAGGGCCCGGCCACCTGGATCTTGAAGGCACCGCCGCCGGAGGTGAGCGCAGAGTCCTGGACCAGCTCCTCGACGGTGTCGAGGTCATGGGCGAGCAGGCTGCGGGCACGCCGGTGGTCGACCCCGGCGGAGCCGGAGGTGCCGGTCAGCCGCCAGCCCGCGGGCTGCAGGTCGGCGTCGAGACCGTCGAGGATCGCAAGCGCGCGGCCGGTCATGTTCGCGATCGCGCCACGCGCGGGCAGCTCGGGTAGGTGCGGCAAATCGGTGAGCTCGCCGAGCACGATGCGGCAGGCCTCGGCGTAGTCCTCACCAGGAAGCGACCCGACCCCGGTGGCCCTCACGCGAGAGCCACCCGGCGGGTCGCGGCGATGGTGACCGAGCCGACGACACGGGTGCCGTCGTAGATGACCGCGGCCTGGCCCGGCGCGATCCCGTAGGCCGGGTCGAGCAGCTCGATCTCGGATCCCTCGGGCGTCACGGTCACCCGAGCCCGGTGCTCCTCGCCGTGCGCGCGCAGCTGGACGGTGCCCTCGAGGACGCCCTCGGGCGCACGTCCGGCCCAGCGCGGCCGGATCCCGGAGAGCCCCTCGACGGCCAGGTGCTCGCGGGGCCCGACCGTGACGGTGCCGGAGACGGGCTCGATGTCGAGCACGAACCGAGGCTTCCCGTCGGGCGCGGGCTTGCCGAGACGGAGACCCTTGCGCTGCCCGATCGTGTAGGCGTACGTCCCCTGGTGCTCGCCCAGGACCTCACCGGTCTCGTCGACGATCGGTCCGGACTCGTTGGGGGCCCGGTCACCCAGCTTCTCGCGCAGCCAACCGGCGTTGTCGCCGTCGGCGACGAAGCAGATGTCGTGGGAGTCGGGCTTGTCGGCGACGAGCAGGCCGCGGCGGGCGGCCTCCTCGCGCACCAGCGGCTTGGGGGTGTCGCCGAGCGGGAACAGCGAGTGGCGCAGCTGGTCCTGGTCGAGCACCCCGAGCACGTAGGACTGGTCCTTGCCGCCATCGACGGCACGGTGCAGCTCGACCAGCCCGTCGGCGTCCTCACGGAGCGTCGCGTAGTGGCCGGTCGCGACGGCGTCGAAGCCGAGCGCGAGGGCTCGGTCCAGCACGGCGGCGAACTTGATCTTCTCGTTGCAGCGCAGGCAGGGGTTGGGGGTGCGCCCCTCGGCGTACTCCGACATGAAGTCCTCGACCACGTCCTCGTGGAAGCGGTCGGAGAGATCCCAGACGTAGAACGGGATCCCGATCACGTCGGCAGCGCGGCGGGCGTCGTTGGAGTCCTCGATGGTGCAGCAGCCGCGGGCGCCGGTGCGGTAGGAGGCCGGGTTGCGTGAGAGGGCGAGGTGGACGCCGGTGACGTCGTGGCCCGCCTCCTTCGCGCGAGCGGCGGCGACGGCGGAGTCCACTCCCCCGGACATGGCAGCGACGACTCTCATCAGCGCTGCAACCCTGCCGCGCGGCCGCGCTCGACGGCCGGACCGATCGCCGCGACGAGCCGGTCCACGTCCTCGGCGGTCGTGGTGTGCCCGAGCGAGAAGCGCAGCGAGGAGCGCGCCTGCTCGTCGGTCTGTCCCATGGCCAGGAGCACGTGAGAGGCCTGAGGTACGCCGGCCGAGCAGGCCGCACCGGTCGAGCACTCGACCCCGGCGGCGTCGAGCAGCATCAGCAGCGAGTCGCCCTCGCACCCGGGGAAGGCGATCTGGGCGTTGTTGGGAAGCCGGTGGCGGCCCAACGGCTCGAGAGCAGGTCCGTTGAGGTGAGAGTCCGGCACGGCGGCCAGCACCCGCTCGACCAGCCGGTCGCGCAGGGCGCCGACCTTGATCGCGTACGCCTCCTGCTCCTTGACCGCGAGCTCGACGGCCGCCGCGAAGCCGGCGATGGCGGCGGTCGCGTGGGTGCCGCTGCGTACGTCCCGCTCCTGGCCGCCGCCGTGGACGAGCGCGGTCAGCTCGAGCTCGCGGCGCACGACGAGCGCCCCGGCGCCCACCGGGCCGCCGAGCTTGTGGCCGGTCAGGGAGAGCGCGTCGACACCGCTGGTCGCGAAATCGACCGGCACCGCGCCGACCGCCTGGACGGCGTCGGTGTGGACCGGGATCCCGTGCTCGGCGGCGATCTCGGCGATCTCGGGGACCGGCTGCAGCGTGCCGACCTCGTTGTTGGCCCACATCACCGAGATCAGCGCGACCGAGGCGGGGTCGCGCTCGATGGCCTCCTTCATCGCGGCGAGGTCGATGCGACCGGTCGCGTCGCACGGGATCAGCTCGACCTGGGCGCCCTCGGTCGACTCCAGCCAGTGCAGCGGGTCGAGCACGGCGTGGTGCTCGACGGTGGAGGCCAGGATCCGGGTGCGCGCCGGGTCCTGGCCGCGGCGGGCCCAGAAGGCACCCTTGAGCGCGAGGTTGTCGGCCTCGGTGCCACCGGAGGTGAAGACGACCTCACCAGGCCGGGACCCGAGCGCCCCCGCGATCCGTTCGCGGGACTCCTCCAGCACTCGGCGGGCACGGCGACCCGATGCGTGCAGCGAGCTCGCGTTGCCGACCAGCGCCAGCTCCGCGGTCATCGCCTCGATCGCCGCCGAGGCCATGGGTGTGGTGGCGGCGTGGTCCAGATAGACGGTCCGGGGATTCATCGTCTACCAAGGGTACGGCGCACCCGGCCCACCCCACGAACCGCGGCCACTGCTCAGGCGGCGGCGATCGCGCATCCGATCAGCACCGTCCGGATGAGCTGCTCGGCGGCGCCCTCCACGAGCTCGTAGCCCTGCGCCACCGCGGCCGACAGCGGCATCGGGACGTTGAGGATCGAGGTGTACGAGCCGATCCCGACCTCGTGAACCTCGTCGGCGCCCTTGCCCACGCTGCCGGCCAGTGCGAGCACCGGCTTGCCCCGCAGCTTGGCCCGACGGGCGACCTCGGCCGGGATCTTGCCGCGCGGGGTCTGGAAGTCGATCGCGCCCTCGGCGGTGATCACCAGGTCCGCCTCGGCGATCAGCTCGTCGAGGTCGACGTGGTCGAACATCACCTCGAACCGCGGCAGCAGCGTGGCGCCGAGACCTCCGGCCAGCCCGGCGCCGAGCCCGCCGGAAGCACCGGTCCCGGCCCCGGTACGCAGGTCCTCGGGGCGACCTCGGTGACCAGCACGCTCGAGCACGCCGGCCCAGATGCCCAGCGCCCGGTCGAGCCGCTCGACCTGCGCCGGCGTCGCGCCCTTCTGCGGCCCGAACACCCGGGCCACGCCCTCGGCGCCGGTCAGGACGTTGTGCGGATTGCAGGCGACCAGGATCTCGATCCCGGCCAGCCGCGGATCGAGACCGTCGAGGTCGAGGACCGCCGCCCGCTCGAGCGCTGCTCCTCCTCGCCCCACCTCCAGCCCGGCGGCATCGAGGATCCGAGCGCCCAGCGCCTGGAGGGCACCGGCACCGCCGTCGCAGGTGCCCGAGTCGCCACAGCCGACCAGGATCCGCTCGGCACCCTCGTCCAGCGCGGCCAGGATCAGCTCGCCCACGCCGTACGTCGTCGTCACGGCCGGGTCGCGATGGCCGTACGGCACCAGTGAGAGCCCGGCGACGGCGGCCATCTCGACCACCGCGGTGCGGCGGCCGTCGCCGCCGAGGAGACCGACGTGGCTGGGCACAGGGTCACCGATCGGGCCGGTGGCGGCGACCGGCACGAGACGGCCGCCGGTGGCCGCCACGAGGGCCGCCGCGGAGCCCTCACCGCCGTCGACCAGCGGAGCCAGGTCGATCCGGGCGCCGGGGAGGGCGCGACGTACGCCTGCTCCGATCGCCTGGGCGACCTCGTCGGCCGAGAGACTCTCCTTGAAGCCGCTCGGTGCGATCAGGATGCGTTGCGGGACGGGGATGGTCATGACGTACTCCTCGGGGGTCGGGCGAACGGGTTGGGGTCAGGTGAGCGGGAGCCCGAGGTGCGGCCAGACCCACATGGCGAAGGCGAGCACCAGCACGGCATGCAGTGGCATCAGCACACGGGAGAGGCGGAGCAGGTCGCAGCGGTCGTAGGTGTCGGTGCCGTCGACCCGGGCGAAGACCGCCACCGGCTTGGCCGATGCCGGGAGGGTGTGGCAGAAACCGGCAGCGGCGGTCGAGGCGAAGGCGGCGGCAGCGGGCGCGAGTCCGGCCGCCGGGGCGAACGCCACCACGATCGGCACGAGCACCGAGGAGCGCGCCGAGCGGGACTGCACGACCAGGTGCATCAGCGTGGAGAGCACGACCACGACGGCGAGGAAGACGACCGGCGGAGCGGCGCTCAACGGCTCCAGCACCAAGCCCGCCAGCCAGGCAGCGGCGCCGGAGTCGACCAGCGCGGTGCCGAGCGCCAGCGTGGTGGCGAGGAAGACCAGCAGGCTCCAGGGCACCTCCCGGAGCGCCGGTCCGATCGCGATCAGGCCGTGCCGTGGAGCCGTGGCGGCGAGGGCACCGAGGAGCGCCACCACGGCCGGTGAGATGCCGTGCAGCGGCTCGCTGATCCACAGCGCGACGGTTGCGGCGACCACGACCAGCGCACGGATCTGGAGGGTCGTGAGCGGCCCGGTGAGCCCGTCGCCGGCGAAGTCCTCCGGCGCGATCCGGACCGCGGTCGACCGGTCCTCGGGCCGGGTGAACATCCACAGCACCAGCTCGGCGGCCAGATGGGAGGAGACCACGGCCAGTGGGAGCCCGAGCAGCATCCAGCCGACGTACCCGATGCCTGTGCCGGTCGCCGCCGCCAGCACCTGGCTGGTCAGCAGATGGGCACCGGCGCCGAGCAACGAACCGACCGCCGAGAGCAGGATGACGGTGGGGAAGAGCAGCGCCAGCGTCTTGACCAGCCGCTCCCTGGGCCCCAGGACGGCGGCGAGGGCGATGAAGACCGGCACGGCGAGCGCCGCCCTCGCGGAGGTGGACGGCACCACGTACGCCGTCAGGACCAGCCCCACGGTGAGCAGGTGCACCAGCTGGCGGGGGTTCCGGGCTCGTACGACCAGGGCCACCGCCGTCCGGGTGGCCAGCCCGGTGCCGGCGATGCCGGCGGCCATCACGAACGCGCCGAGCATCAGCCACACCAGCTCGCTGCCGAGGGCGGCGAAGAGACCTTCCGCCGGCAGCACCCCGGCCAGCACGAGCGCGAGGACTGCTGCCAGCGAGACATACGTGTCATCGAGCCCGCTCGCCATCCACGCCCACACCGCCGCACCGAAGACCACCAGGGTCAGCAGGGCCGGCACGCTGGGCGGGTCGGCGCTGCGGAAGCCCGCCTGCCAGGCGTACGTCCCCACCACCGCGACCACCACAGCGGCTCCGACGACCTGTGCGATGGCGCTCATCCGGACGACCCCTGACGTGCTTCTGCCCGGGACGTTCCCGAGGACACCGAGGACGATGGCGGGCGGTCGTGAGACCGTGATGATGAGCAGATGAGAGGACTCTCATCCGGTGGATCCCGGCGCTACCTGACGTTCACCTCAGATGTCTAGGTTCGTGCCATGTCCCAGGGATTCCGCGAATACATCGACAACCTGATCACCGAGGGTCACACGATCGGCGAGGATCACGACGACGATCCCGTGCTCCTGGACCCGGCCGGCAAGGCCGTCGACACCTGGCGCGAGAACTATCCCTACCCCGAGCGGATCGCCCGCGAGGTCTACGACGAGCAGAAGTACCTCCTCCAGGTCGAGCTGCTGAAGTTCCAGCGCTGGAACGACCGCGTCGGCGGCAAGCACGTGCTGATCTTCGAAGGCCGGGACGCGGCCGGCAAGGGCGGCACGATCAAGCGGTTCATGGAGCACCTCAACCCCCGCTACGCCCGCACCGTCGCGCTGTCCAAGCCGTCCGACCGCGAGTCGCAGCAGTGGTTCTTCCAGCGGTACGTCCAGCACCTCCCCACCGCCGGCGAGATGGTCCTCTTCGACCGGTCCTGGTACAACCGCGCCGGCGTCGAGCGCGTCATGGGCTTCGCCTCCGACGACCAGTACGAGCAGTTCATGCACCAGGTACCGCTCTTCGAGCAGATGCTCGTCGACTCCGGCATCACCCTCACGAAGTTCTGGTTCTCGGTGGGACGCTCGGAGCAGCGGACCCGCTTCATCATCCGCCAGATCGACCCGGTGCGGCAGTGGAAGCTCTCCCCGATCGACGTACAGTCGCTGGACAAGTGGGACTCCTACACCGCCGCCAAGGAGGAGATGTTCCGCCGCACCGACACCGACTGGGCACCCTGGACCACCATCCGCTCCAACGACAAGAAGCGCGCCCGCCTCAACGCGATGCGCTACTTCCTCGCCAACCACGACTACGACGAGAAGGACCCCGAAGTAGTCGGCACCCCCGACCCCCTCATCGTCCAGCGCGGCATCGAAGCCGTCGGCGACTGACTCCCGGCGGCGTCAGCCCGGCCACGGAATGCGCCTCAGATGCGCCTCGATGCTGGCGCCGAGCGCCCCGGTGTCGCCCTCCTCCAGCGGCAGAACCGACACGTACGCCGCGACGAACGCCTCGCGTACCTCGGCTGGCGTCGGACGCCAGTGGTGATAGCGCGTCCCGAGGAGGACCGCCGCCTTTGCGAGGTCGTCCACCCGGCGACGGTACGTGGCCTCCTCCAGGTCCAGGACCGCCGCGACCCTCCCCGCCGCCCAGAGGATGTTGGCCGACCTGAAGTCGTTGCCGACCAACTGGGTATCGGATGCCGGCGGCGGCGGTATGTCAGTGGGGATCGTCCCCGGGTAGTCGGCCATCGCGGCGTGCATCCGCGCCAGCATCTCGCCCGCCGCCCGGACCTGGACAGGGTCGGAGATGTCCAGTAGCTCACCGCCGATCACCTGCTGAAGCCCGACCGAGAACCCGTCCACCTCGACCTGCACCCTCGCGTCCCGCGCCGCCTGCGGCACCGAGACAGGAATCCCCCGCTCCCCCAGCCACACCGTGAGCTCCGCGATCGCCGCCAGGCGCGGGAACATTCGTGGCCACATCGACCACTTCGCGATCATCCGGCGCTCGCCAACCGTGATCCACGCCAGACAGTTGGCGTCGCTGATCACCAACTGTTCGAATGCGTCAACTCCCAGCCCCCAGTGCTCGGTCAGAACGCCGCTCAACCAGCCCGTCGCCTCGTCCGCGGAAGCGAATCCGAATCGCTCGGTCAGCGCAGCGTCTGGATCGGCCGACTCCCAGAGCATGCTGATCGGCGTCCTCACCTCTTGGGCCTCGGTCATGGGCCGCAGTCAAGCAGGTGGGGTGCTGGTCATTCGGGTGTCACGTGCTGATCGTTGCTTCTTGAGGCTGGTGGCCGACGACCCTGTCCTGGAGTGTGTTCTCGACGGTTCCCGGAGTCAAGGCGATGTATCGAGCTTGTCGAGATGACGGCCTGCGGCCGCCGGCTTCGCCGGCCGCCTTCGGCGATCCTGGACACCGGGCTCCGCCGAGAATCTTGGCTGGATATCGGGTCGGCGGCGGGGTTTGGCGCGAAATTCCTTGGGTTGGGTACGGGCTTGGGATCCGGGGCCGAGGCTCCCTGGAGGCTGCGGTGTTTGCGGTGCTTTTACAAGCCGATGACACCTTGTGAACGATTCACAAGCGCAGCAGTCAGCCCGGGCACCGAGGACCACCTCGGCAGGTTGGAAGGTGTTGCCTCAACCGGAGGCTGGCCTTGCTGGTCTCAGGCGTCCACCCGGGCGCGCCGACGGGCCGGGGCGACGGTTGGTGGGATACGCCGTTCCCCAGTGGCACCGCTAGATCCAGCACAAGCTCGATCAGCCCATCGCATCACTGGCCACGTCGGCGACTGGGCGGGAGTGGGCACAGCCACGACGGTGTCCGAGGAACCGATCAGCGAGCGACTCCGGTGGGCTCGCAGGAACACCGACACGGCGACGCGGGTCAGCCGGTCCGAACGGGCCTGGTTATCCGGTCAGCCGGATCGGGCACCCCGAGTGAACCGGATCCGCCCATCGGGGAGCCGCTCATAGGTGTAGTCGGCATCGTGGATGCGGCGATGATCACTGGGACACAGCAACACCATGTTCGCGAGGTTGGTGCGACCACCTTCGGACCAGGGTTTGAGGTGGTGGGCTTCGGTCCAGGCGGCGGGGGCGTCGCAGTCTTCGGCTTGGCAGCACTTGTCCCGGAGTCGCAGGGCTCGGTGTTGGAC
>NZ_JBEYUV010000038.1:0-58649 GCF_040643685.1 Nocardioides sp. NPDC047086 | reverse complement strand
GAATTCAGCGCCGAGTCGGCGCGTCATGACGAGCCGACTCGGCGCGGATCTTGGTCAGGACGAGCCGACTCGACAAGCCGCGTACGCCACCACTGATCACCCGTAGGAGATTCATCATGACCAACATCGCCTTCATCGGCCTCGGCATCATGGGCAGCCCGATGGCCGCCCACCTCGTCGCCGCCGGCCACACCGTCGCCGGTTTCGACCACAGCCTCGAGCGCACCCAGGCCCTGGCCGCGGCGGGTGGCCGGGCAGCCGAGTCCACCGCGGACGCCTGCCGCGACGCCGACGTCGTCTGCGTCATGGTCCCGGACTCACCCCACGTCGAGGAGGTGCTCACCGCCGAGGGCGGGGTCTTCGAGACCGCCCCCGCCGGTGCGCTGATCATCGACTTCTCCAGCATCCGTCCCGACGTGAGCGCGGCGCTCGCCGAGCAGGCCACCGCCCGCGGCTTCCGCATCCTCGACGCCCCGGTCTCCGGTGGCGAGGCCGGCGCCAAGAACGCGGCCCTCTCGATCATGGTCGGCGGCGCGGCCGACGACTTCGCCACCGCGAAGCCGCTCTTCGACGCGGTCGGCAAGACCGTCGTCCACGTCGGCCCGAGCGGTGCCGGCCAGACGGTCAAGGCGGCCAACCAGCTCATCGTCGCCGCCAACATCCAGGCGCTGTCCGAGGCGGTCGTCTTCCTCGAGGCGTACGGGGTGGACACGAAGGCCGCCCTCGAGGTGCTCGGCGGGGGGCTCGCCGGTTCGAGCGTGCTCAACCAGAAGAAGGAGAACATGCTGACCCGCTCCTTCCAGCCCGGGTTCCGGATCGACCTGCACCACAAGGACATGGGGATCGTCACCTCCGCCGCCCGCGAGGCGGGCGTCGTGGTCCCGCTCGGCTCGCTGGTCGCCCAGCTGATGGCGAGCGCCCGGGCCAACGGCGACGGCGGCCTCGACCACTCCGCCCTGCTGCGGGGCGTCGAGCGGCTGAGCGGCTCTGCCACGAAGGGGGAGAACTGACATGGCACGCATGCGCGCGGTCGACGCCGCCGTCCTGATCCTGGAGAAGGAGGGCGCGACCCAGCTGTTCGGCCTGCCGGGTGCTGCGATCAACCCGTTCTACAGCGCGATGCGTAAGCACGGCGGCCTCCAGCACGTGCTCGCCCGCCACGTCGAGGCGGCATCGCACATGGCCGAGGGCTACACCCGGGCGAAGGCCGGCAACATCGGCGTCTGCATCGGCACCTCCGGTCCGGCCGGCACCGACATGATCACCGGCCTCTACTCGGCCTCCGCCGACTCGATCCCGATCCTGTGCATCACGGGCCAGGCGCCGGTCGCGAAGCTCCACAAGGAGGACTTCCAGGCGGTCGACATCGCCGCCATCGCCGGACCGCTCACCAAGATGGCGGTCACCGTGATGGAGCCCGCCCAGGTCCCGGGCACCTTCCAGAAGGCCTTCCGCCTCATGCGCGAAGGACGTCCCGGACCGGTCCTGGTCGACCTGCCGCTCGACGTCCAGCTGGCCGAGATCGACTTCGACATCGAGACGTACGAGCCCCTGCCGATCGCCCGGCCGGCGGCCAGCCGTGCCCAGGCGGAGAAGGCGCTGACGATGATGCTGGCCTCGGAGCGTCCGCTGATCGTCGCCGGTGGCGGCGTGGTCAACGCCGACGCGGCCGACCTGCTGGTCGAGCTCGCCGAGGTCACCGGCGTCCCCGTCGTCCCCACGCTGATGGGCTGGGGCACGATCCCGGACGACCACGCGCTCAACGCGGGCATGGTCGGCCTGCAGACCTCGCACCGCTACGGCAACGCGACCATGCTGGCCAGCGACTTCGTCCTCGGCATCGGCAACCGGTGGGCCAACCGCCACACCGGCTCGGTCGAGACGTACACCCGCGGACGTACGTTCGTCCACATCGACATCGAGCCGACCCAGATCGGCCGGGTCTTCGCGCCGGACTACTCGATCGTCTCCGACGCCCGCGCGGCCCTCGACATGCTCGTCGAGGTCGCTCGCGAGTGGGCGGGCGCGGGCAGGATCCCGAGCCGTACGTCCTGGGCCGAGGAGTGCGCCGAGCGCAAGCGGACCCTGCACCGCAAGACCCACTTCGACAACGTCCCGATCAAGCCGCAGCGGGTCTACGAGGAGATGAACCGGGCCTTCGGCACCGGCACCCGGTACGTCACGACCATCGGTCTGTCCCAGATCCAGGCCGCGCAGCTGCTGCACGTCTACCAGCCGCGGCACTGGATCAACGCCGGCCAGGCGGGCCCGCTCGGCTGGACCCTGCCGGCCGCCCTGGGGGTCGCGACCGCCGTCCCCGACGGCCAGGTTGTCGCGCTCTCGGGTGACTACGATTTCCAGTTCCTGGTCGAGGAGCTGGCGGTCGGCGCCCAGTTCAACATCCCCTACATCCACGTCGTCGTGAACAACTCTTACCTCGGCCTGATCCGCCAGGCCCAGCGCGGGTTCGAGATGGACTACTGCGTCCAGCTCGCCTTTGACAACGTCAACAGCCCCGAGGTCGAGGGCTACGGCGTCGACCATCTCAAGGTCGCCGAGGGCCTGGGCTGCAAGGCGATCCGGGTGACCGACCCGGCCGATCTGGGCGCCGCCTTCGAGAAGGCCAAGGCGCTCCAGGCGGAGTATCGGGTGCCGGTGCTGGTCGAGGTCATCCTCGAGCGCGTCACCAACGTCTCCATGGGCGTCGAGATCGACGGTGTCGTCGAGTTCGAGGAGCTGGCCGAGCGCGGTGAGCACGCCCCGACCGCGCTCGTCCCACTGGACTGAGTCATGGTCCGCGTGCTGGTCGCCTCCGACAAGTTCAAGGGATCGCTCACCGCTGCCGAGGTCGCGGCGGCGGTGAGCTCCGGGATACGCCGGGGACGTCCCGACGTGATCGTCGACGCGATCCCCGTCGCCGACGGTGGCGACGGCACCCTGGCCGCGGCCGAGTCCGCCGGGTTCGCTCTGGTCCCGGTCACGGTGGCCGGGCCGACCGGGTCGCCGGTTCGGACCGCGTACGCCCGTCGCGACGACACCGCCGTCGTCGAGCTCGCCGACGCGGCCGGGCTGTCTCGGCTGCCGGGAGCGCCGGATCCGTTGGGTGCCTCCAGCCTCGGGGCAGGCCAGGCGATGGCGGCCGCGATCGACGCCGGCTGTCGCCGGGTGGTGCTCGGGATCGGCGGCAGCGCCAGCACCGACGGGGGTGCGGGTCTGCTCCGCGGGCTCGGTACCCGGCTGCTCGGGGTCTCGGGTGCTCCGGTGGTCGATGGCGGCGTCGGCCTCGAGGACGTGGTTCGGCTCGACCTCACCGCACTGTTGCGCCGCGTCGACGGGGTCGAGATCACCGTCGCCTGCGACGTCGACAACCCGCTGACCGGGCCCCGCGGCGCGGCCGCGGTCTACGGGCCGCAGAAGGGTGCCGACCCGGACCAGGTGCGACGCCTCGACGCCGCGCTCGGTCACTGGGCCTCGATTGTCGCGGAGGAGACCGGTGCCGATCTCCGGGACCACCCCGGCGCGGGTGCTGCCGGCGGTGTCGGGTTCGCCGCCGTCGCTCTCTTGGGCGCCGAGCTGCGCTCCGGGATCGACCTCGTGCTCGAGCTGGTCGACTTCGGCTCCGGGCTGGAGGGCGCAGCCCTCGTCGTTACCGGCGAGGGCGCGCTCGACGAGCAGACCCTGCACGGCAAGGCCCCGGCCGGCGTCGCCGCCGCGGCCGTACGCGCCGGCGTCCCGGTCGTGGCCGTCTGCGGGGTCAACCATCTCGACCACGACCGGCTGCGGGCAGCCGGGATCGGTGCTGCGTACGCCCTGGTCGACATCGAACCCGACCGGCAGCGCTGCCTGACCGAAGGCGCGGCCCTGCTCGAGCAGATCGCCGAGCGGATCGCCGCCGACCACCTGATCAAGGAGGACGCATGAGCGAGCGGCGGAGTGTTCACCGAGGTAACTCGGTGAGCGGTCACTTCTTTCGTGGAGTTCCGCGAGGGAACCGCAACGAGACCGAGGTAGCTCGGTCGGCATCCGAGGAGGCGGCATGAGCGAGCGGCGGAGTGTTCACCGAGGTAACTCGGTGAGCGGTCACTTCTTTCGTGGAGTTCCACGAGGGAACCGCAACCAGACCGAGGTAGCTCGGTCGGCATCCGAGGAGGCCGCGGCATGCGACTGCTGAGTGTGGGACCGGCAGCACAGGAACGCCCAGCAGCGCTCGACGACCAGGACGTGCTGCGTGACCTGTCGACGGTGGTGCCGGCGATCGACGGCGACCTGCTCGGAGACCCCGAGCGGCTCGCTTCGATCCGAGAGGCGGTCGCATCGGGCGTACTTGCGAGAGTCCCCGACGGCACCCGGATCGGACCCCCGGTCGCGAGGCCCGGCAAGGTCGTCGGGATCGGGCTCAACTACCACGACCATGCCGAGGAGGCCGGGGTCGCGATCCCGGACGAGCCGGTCGTGTTCCTCAAGCCGTCGACATCGATCGCCGGTCCCTACGACGCGATCGAGCTTCCACCGGGGTCGACGATGACCGACTACGAGGTCGAGCTGGGTGTGGTGATCGGGCGAAGGCTGTCTCGCTGCCCGGATCCACGACAGGCGCTCGCCGCGGTGGGCGGCTACCTCACCGCCGACGACGTCAGCGAGCGGGCGCGGATCGCGGCCGGGCCGACCTGGGCCAAGGGAAAGTGTGCCGACACGTTCACCCCGATCGGCCCCTGGCTGGTCACGCCCGACACCGCGGGCGACCCACAGGCCCTCGGCCTGGAGCTGTGGGTCGACGGCGAGCGGCGCCAGCAGGGGACGACCGCCCGGATGGCCTACGGCGTCGGCGAGCTCCTCGCCTTCCTCAGTACGCTGATGACACTCGAGCCCGGCGACCTGGTGCTGACCGGGACCCCTGGTGGGGTCGCAGCGTCGCGACCCGAGCCCCGGCCCTTCTTGCGGGAGGGGCAGGTGGTGGAGGCCGAGGTGAGCGGCCTGGGCCGCCAGCGGACGCGGGTGGTGGCAGTCGATGATGCGGAGGTGACGGTGTGACTCGAGATCTCGATGTAGTGATCCGGGCGGCGCGGATGGTGACCCCGGAGGGCGAGACAGCGGGCAGCGTCGGCGTACGCGACGGGAGGATCGTCGCGGTCGAACCGACCGGTCTCACCGCGGCCCGTGTGGTCGAGCTCGCCGACGACGAGGTGCTGATGCCCGGGGTCGTCGACGCGCACGTGCACGTCAACGACCCGGGCCGGACCGAGTGGGAGGGCTTCGCCTCCGCGACCCGGGCAGCGGCCGCGGGCGGGGTCACGACCATCGTGGACATGCCGCTCAACAGCATCCCGCCGACCTGCGATGTGCCGGCGCTCGACCTCAAACGGCGGGTCGCTTTTGGAGGGCCAGCGGCGAGCCAGGCCTTCGTCGACATCGGCTTCTGGGGCGGCGCCGTACCGGGCAACGTCGCCGACCTGCGGCCTCTGCACGAGGCGGGCGTCTCCGGGTTCAAGTGCTTCCTGCTGCACTCGGGCGTCGACGAGTTCCCGCCGCTCGACCCGGAGCAGCTCGAGCTCGCGATGCGCGAGATCGCGACCTTCGACGGCCTGCTGATCGTGCACGCCGAGGACGCGCACGCGATCGAGCACGCGCCCGCGGCGGGTGGTGGGACGTACGAACGATTCCTGCACAGCCGCCCGCGGGGCGCCGAGAACCTCGCGATCGCCCAGGTGATCGAGCTGGCCCGGTGGACCGGCTGCCGCGTCCACATCCTGCACGTCTCCAGCTCCGACGTGCTCGCGATGCTGGCCTCGGCCCGCCGCGACGGCGTCCCGATCACGGCGGAGACCTGTCCCCACTACCTGACCTTCGCCGCGGAGGAGATCCCCGACGGCGCGACGCAGTACAAGTGCTGCCCGCCGATCCGGGAGGCGACCAACCGCGAGCTGCTCTGGGAGGGCCTGCGCGACGGCGTCATCGACATGGTCGTCACCGACCACTCGCCCTCGACGCCCGACCTGAAGGCTCTCGACACCGGCGACTTCGGCGTCGCCTGGGGCGGCATCTCCTCGCTCCAGCTCGGCCTCTCGGCGGTCTGGACCGAGGCCCGTGCCCGCGGGTTCGCGCTCGACGACGTCGCCCGCTGGATGTCCGAGGCGCCGGCCGGCCACGCAGGGCTGACGACCAAGGGGCGGATCGCGGTCGGCCACGACGCCGACTTCGCCGTCCTCGCCCCCGACGACTCCTTCGTCGTCGATGCCGCGAAGCTCCACCACAAGAACGCCGTCACGCCCTACCACGGCCGATCCCTCGCCGGTGTCGTCCGCGCGACCTGGCTGCGTGGCGAGACGATCGACATCGAGGCCGCGCCCCAGGGCCGGCTGCTCAGCAGAGTCACCACAGAAGGAGCCCGACCATGAGCGCAGCACACAACCCTCCTGGCCGCTACTACGCCCCGACCGGCGGACACCCGTCGCAGCGGGAGCTGACCACCGACCGGGCGGTCTTCACCGAGGCGTACGCCGTGCTCCCGCGGGGCACCATGCGCGACATCGTCACCAGCAAGCTGCCGTTCTGGGAGGGGACCCGGCTGTGGGTGATCGCTCGGCCGCTCTCGGGGTTCGCCGAGACGTTCTCGCAGTACATCGTCGAGGTCTCGCCCGGCGGTGGCAGCGACAAGCCCGAGCTCGACGCGGGTGCCGAGGGAGTCCTGTTCGTGGTCGAGGGCGCGCTGACGCTCTCGATCGAGGGGGAGAAGCACGACCTGGCTCCCGGCGGCTACGCCTTCCTCCCGCCCGGCTCCGCCTGGACGCTGCACAACACCAGCGACCAGGTCGCGCGGTTCCACTGGATCCGCAAGGCCTACCAGGCGGTCGAGGGCATCGACGTACCCGAGCCGTTCGTCACCAACGAGGTCGACGTGCCCGGCGGCGAGATGCCGGGCACCAACGGCGCCTGGAAGACGCAGCGCTTCGTCGACCCCGATGACGTACGCCACGACATGCACGTCAACATCGTCAGCTTCGAGCCGGGCGGCGCGATCCCGTTCCCGGAGACGCACGTGATGGAGCACGGGCTCTACGTCCTCGAGGGCAAGGCCGTCTACCTGCTCAACAAGGACTGGGTGGAGGTGCAGGAGGGCGACTTCATGTGGCTGCGGGCGTTCTGTCCGCAGGCCTGCTACGCCGGTGGACCCGACCGGTTCCGCTACCTGCTCTACAAGGACGTCAACCGGCACGCGGTCCTGTCTCGGCAGTTCATCTGATGCCGGTCGCGGTCGTCACCGGCGCCGGCTCGGGCCTGGGGCGAGTGATCGCCCAGGCTCTGGACGGCGCCGGCTTCCAGGTCGCCCTGCTCGGGCGCACCAAGACCTCGCTCGAGGAGACCGCGTCGGTGATGGCGTACTCCCTCGTGCTGCCCACGGACGTCGCTTCCGCCACCGAGGTGGAGACGGCCTTCGCCGCCGTCGTGGGGATGTGGGGGCGCGTCGACCTGCTGGTCAACAACGCGGGCACCTTCGGGCCGAGCGGAGATCCTGACGAGATCCCGGTCGAGGAGTTCGCGGCGACCCTCGCGGTCAACGTCGCCGGCTCCTTCCACTGCGCCCGCGAGGCCTTCGCGCAGATGAAGCGGCAGGACCCGCGCGGCGGGCGGATCATCAACAACGGCTCCATCTCCGCCCACGTACCCCGCCCGGGCAGCGTCGCCTACACCACCTCCAAGCACGCGATCACCGGCTTCACCCGAGCCCTCGCCCTCGACGGCCGGGCTCACGACATCGCGGTCGGCCAGATCGACATCGGCAACGCAGCCACCGAGATGACCGCCGGCATCGCCGAAGGCGCCCGTCAGGCCGACGGCACCGTACGCCCCGAGCCGACCTTCGACCCGCAGCACGTCGCCGACGCGGTCGTCGCCATGGCCCAGCTTCCGCTCGGCGTCAGCGTGCCCACGATGACCATCCTCGCGACGGGGATGCCGTACGCCGGCCGCGGCTGACCCCGCCCGATCTGGGAGGCGCGAACGAATTTTCGTTCGCTGTAGAGCTGCCGATGACGACCTGCCCGTACGTCAGTTGTCAGGCGAGGTCGAGGCTGAGCGATCTCAGCCCTTCGACCGTTCTGAATCCGAGCCGCCGATAGAGGCCGAGCGCGGCTCCGTTGTCGGTTTCGGTCACGAGGGACAGCCGGGTGGCGCCTGCGGTGAGCGCCGCGTCGCGGACGGCGCCGACGAGAGCGGCCGCCGCTCCCTGGCGGCGGGCTCCTGGGAGCACGAACAGGTCACGCAGTTGCCAGAACCGTCCCATGGCCAGGGATGCCGGGACCTCATGGCTGGTCGCCAGACCAATCGGAGGTGAGCCGGCGGGCGGTTCAACGGATGCGGTGAAGACTGTGAGCATGTTCGATCGGACCATCTCGGTAAGCCAAGCGACGGTGCGTTCGCCGGTGTCCTCCGGCGGCACGCCGTAGTGGCGCCGGTAGTGGTCGAACAGAACACCGGCCGCGGCGAGCGCCTCCTCGGTGTCACACGTCGTGACCTGCAGCGTCGCCGTCGGGACTGATCTGTCGCTCATCTCTGCCTCCTCCGGACCCGAAAGACCATGATCCACGCCCTGACGAACTCGTCGGCCTGAAGAACAAATCCGATTCGCCTCGGTGACCGAAGACCGGGTGACAGCGCCTCTGCGCCGATCGCCCCCTTCGACCACGAGGAGCCCGATGAGCAGCCCCGACCCCGAACGCCGCCGGATCGCGGTGGTCGGAAGCGGCGTCGCCGGCCTGACCGCGGCGTACATCGCGTCGCTGCACGGCACGGTCACGCTCTTCGAGGCCGACGACAGGCTGGGCGGCCATGCCGACACCCACCGCGTCACCGCGCCGGACGGGAGCGAGCTGGCGATCGACACCGGGTTCATCGTGCACAACCGGCGTACGTATCCGACGCTGCTCCGGCTCTTCGCCGAGCTCGGCGTGCCGACCCAGGTCTCCGAGATGTCGATGTCGGTGCGTTCGCAGAGCGCCGAGGTGGAGTACGCCGGTGCGCGCGGGCTGCGCGGGGTGCTGCCCGACCGCCGTGCGCTCCGCCCGGCGCACCTGCGGATGCTCGCCGAGATCCCTCGGTTCCACCGGGCGGCCCGGGCGCTGCTCGCCGGCGACGAGCCCGACGATCGAACCCTCGAGGCGTTCCTGGACGAGCACGGGTTCACCGCGCACTTCCGTCGCCACTTCATGGCGCCGCTCGTCGCCGCGGTGTGGTCCTGCGACCCGGCCACGGCGCTGAGCTACCCGGCTCGCTACCTCTTCGAGTTCCTCGGGCACCACGGGATGCTGCAGGTCTTCGGGTCGCCGCGCTGGCGCACGGTCACCGGCGGGTCGGCGACGTACGTCGAGAGGGTCGCCGCCGCGATCCGCGCCCGCGGCGGCCGGGTGCTGACCTCGGCCAAGGTGGTGAACGTGGTCGAGACCGGCGTGGGTGTCGAGATCACCGACGGCAACGGGCGCACGGAGCTCTTCGACGCGGCCGTGCTGGCGACCCATCCGGGACAGTCGCTGGCGATGCTCGGCGCGCCCACGCACGCCCAGCGCGAGATCCTGGGTGGGTTTCCGTACTCCGCCAACCAGGCGCAGCTGCACACCGACACCAGCCTGCTGCCGGACAGCGAGCACGTCCGGTCCTCGTGGAACTACCTGGAGCGCCCGGGCCGCGGCCAGGTCACGGTCACCTACGACCTGACCCGGTTGATGCGGCTGCCGGCTCCCGGCGGCGTACGTCATCTGGTCACGCTCGGCGGGGCCGACCTGATCGACCCGGCGAAGGTCATCGCCACCATGGAGTACGAGCACCCGCTCTACACCCCGGAGTCGGTGGCCGCGCAACAGCGCGCCGGCGAGCTGGACTCCGACGCGCTGGTCTTCGCCGGCGCCTGGCGTGGCTGGGGGTTCCACGAGGACGGCGCCCGATCCGGGGCCCAGGCCGCCCAGCGCCTGGGGCTGCCTTGGACGGCCCCCACGGAACGTCCGGAGACCGCGACCGGGGTGTATCGCACCACGGTCAGCCACACCCGGCGAGGACCGCTGCGGAACCGGTTCGTGCACCGTTCCTCCTGGCAGGTCGTCGACCTGGACCGGCTGCCCGATCACGGGCTCCTCGGCCGCTTCGAGGCACGCGACCATCTGGGCGACCCCGAGCTCTCGATCCGGGAGAACCTCGCCGCGTTCCTGAAGCTCCACGACCTCGACTTGGGCGAGGCACGCGTGCTGATGGCGGCCCAGCCGAGAGCCTTCGGGTTCTGCTTCAACCCGATCAGCGTCTACTGGTGCACGGCGGCCTCCGGGGAGCCGCTGGCCACCGTCGTCGAGGTGCACAACACCTACGGCGATCGGCACGCCTATCTCGTCCACCCCGACGAACGGCATCGGGCCCAGGTCACGAAAGCGATGTACGTCTCGCCCTTCCACGGCGTCGACGGCCGCTACGAACTCACCGTTCCCCCGCCCGACGGACGGCTCGCGGTCGCCGTCCGGCTGACCACCGAGGACGGGACCGTCTTCGACGCCGCCGTCCGCGGCGTCCGGATCGAACCGCGGTTCGGGGCCACGCTCCGGTCCGCTCCGTCCGCGCTCCTCGGCGCGGCCTGGATCCGCATCCATGGCGTAGCGCTGTGGCTACGACGCCTGCCGGTCCACAGAAGGCCGTCGCACCACCAAGAAGGAGTCCGATGAAGACCATCGAAGCCCCCGCCGCCCCCACCCTGGTGGCCGAGCGTTGGCCGATGCTGCAGGAAGCGCCCAACGGCCCGGTGACCCGGGGCACCGCGGCTGCCGCAGCGGCCGTCTTCGGCGCCGCCACGAAGCGGCTCGGGATCAGCGTGAGCCGGGAGGGCAGACCCGCCGACATCGTGCTGCACCGGCCCGAGGAGTTCTACGCCAGACTCGGCCGGCACGGGCTGATCGGCTTCGGCGAGGCGTACCTGACCGGTGCCTGGGACGCCCCGGAGCTGGGGGAGACCCTGACCGTGCTGTGCCGGGACCTCGACGGCCTCCTCCCCGGGTGGGCGCAGCGGCTGCGTGGGGTCTACGAAAGGCGCCGGGGTGCGAAGGACCTGAACACCCCGGAGAACGCGCGCGAGCACATCGGCCACCACTACGACCTGTCCAACGACTTCTTCGCGCTCTTCCTGGACCCGACGATGAGCTACTCGGCGGGTCTCTTCTCCTCGCTGCCCTCGGCGGAGGGCCTGGCGCTCGCCCAGCACCGCAAGATCGACCGGATCCTCGACGAGGCGGGAGTCGGCGCAGGCACCCGTCTGCTCGAGATCGGGACGGGCTGGGGAGAGCTGGCGCTGCGAGCCGCCGCCCGGGGCGCCCAGGTCACCTCGGTGACCCTCTCCGTCGAGCAGGCCGAGCTGGCCCGGCGCCGGATCGGCGCCGCCGGTCTGGACCATCGGGTGGACGTGGAGCTGCGCGACTACCGGGCGGTGGAAGGGACGTACGACGCGGTGGTCTCGGTCGAGATGATCGAGGCGGTCGGCGAACGGTTCTGGCCGGTCTACTTCGCGAAGATCGACGAAGTCCTCGCCCCCGGCGGCACCGCGGTGATCCAGGCGATCACCATGCCGCACGACCGGATGCTCGCGACCCGGAACACCGAGACCTGGATCACCAAGTACATCTTCCCCGGCGGGCTGCTCCCCTCGACCGAGGCGATCACCGGCGTCACCGAGGCGCACACCGGGCTCCGGGTGCGGAGCCGGCTCTCGTTCGGTGCCCACTACGCGGAGACCCTGCGGCGCTGGGACCTCGCGCTGCTCGATCGTGCCGAGGACGTCCGGGCGCTCGGGTTCGACGAGACCTTCCTGCGGATGTGGCACTTCTATCTGGAGTACTCCCGGGCCGGGTTCGCCGCGGGCTACATCGACGTCCAGCAGCTCACGTTCACCCGGGACGAGGGTCGCTGATCCGTGCTGCCGTAGCGCAGGTGATTACTCGTCGGCCCCTTCGTGCCCCAGAGCCCGCTTGCGCTGCTGCTCCTCCTGGCGCTGCCAGGCGACCCGCTTCTCGTACTCGTCGTCGCTGTAGTCCTGGGAGTAGTCGGCCTGGTAGTCGATGGCGGCGTCGGTCTTCTCCTCGTCCCGGCCGCGGCCACCCCGGCCACCAGCCGCACCAGTACCACCGCGCCCTCCCTTCGTCATGCCCTGGCGGCTGCCGGCCCCGGCCATCCCCGACCTGCCACCTCGGCCGCCCATCGCGCCAGCACGTCCAGCCGATCCGCGGGCACCGGCCGCGCCCGCCCTCGATGCCGGAGCGGCCGTACGCGCACCACCGGCCGCACTCCTGGCCGCTGCGGTCGCCTTCGCGGGTGCGCCGGCAGCACGGGCCGCTCCGAGCCGGCTGGCGACCGCCTTGGCGATCCCTGCCCCCAGCGCCAACCCGCCACCGGCAGCGAGCGCGCCGATCCCCGGACCACCCGCCATCGGGGCCAACCCCTGCGCGGTTTCCACCATCGCGTACGACGTGGCCGGAGCGGGGTTGCCGTAGGCATCGATCCACTGCGTGCCGTCCCACTCCGGCTGGTTCGCGGCCTCTTGAGCCTTGATGTTCGCGCGCTCCTGCTCGTGGATCTCGTGGCCCATCCCGTCGGGATACAGGGTGCCGGAGTTGGTCGCCGCGATCCGTGCTTTCGACGCCTGGATCTGGCTGTAGGAGCCTGGCTGCGACGTCGAGGTCCCCGCCGGCTGCGGTCGGGAGTCGGTGCCGTCGTCGTACAGCGCCCGGATCTTCGGCTCGTCCTCGCGCACCGCATCATCGACATAGCCGACCTGCGCGGCCGCCTCGGTCTCGGCATGCGCGATCGCCGCCTCGGCCGCGGCATGCTCGGCCTGCTTCGCCTTGAACGCCGCCTTGTTCGCATCACCATCGACCCCGACGCCGGTGGTCGGATAGTCGGCCTGGTCCGGTGCCGGGCCATGCGTTGCGGGCAGGGTCGCTGCCAGCTTGGCGTACTGGGACCTCGCGGTCGACAACGTGCCGCGGAAATGCATCATCGCCGCGACGGCGTCCTTCAGTACGTCGCTCTTGTCGCTCGTCTTCTCGCCCGCTTCTTGCATACCCCGCCGCGCTGCCGGGCCGGACTCCGACGCCGAGGAGAACCCGTCCTCGACCTTTTTGCCGTTCTCGTGGAGGGTGCGACCTGCGCTACGGAACGTGCGCTCGCCGTCGTTCCAACGGTCGATCACTGCGTCGATAACGCCCTCATCAACCCCTTCGACATACGCCTTGAGTCGCTGCATCCAAGGACCCTGTACGCCACTCATGTCGTGTCTCCTCCCGAGAATGGTTCCAGGGCCGTCGGCGGAGCCCCAATGTCAGCAAGTAGACCGTGCGGCTGTGGGATCTGCCAAGCGAATCCCGAGACCTGCTCTAAGGTCGTGGCCCATGAAGACGTCTCGGGCGATCCCTCTTGCCGCGTTGGCCACCGCATTCAGTATCACCCTTGCAGGATGCGGTAGCGGCGAAAGCCCTAGCACTGACCCCACGTCGACCACCTCCACATCGGGGGCTTCTGCGGGCCCGAGTTCCAGCGCTCCGAGTGTGCCGACGGACTGGCAGGTCGCATCAGTCGACGTCGCTCAGCTCCATGTGCCCGAAGACTGGACCCTTTCGTCCAACCGTAAGCAGTCCCAGACCATGCGTGCACCGAAGAACTCCGTCGGGTTGTCCCCTGGCGCTGGCGGACTCATGGCCGATGCGTACGGCGCTGATGGGGATCTAGAAGATGCCGTGGAGGGCCTTGCGAAACTCGTGAACGACCAGCTCAAGGGCGACTCCAGCCTCGCCAAGCTCGAACGGCTTCCTGACGAGACCATCAACGGGAATCTCTTCTACCACTTCCGTGCCGAGACCGAGTTCACCTGGCAAGACCACTACGGCACCGTCGCATCGACGACTCGCGATCAGGTCACGGTCACCTGGGAGTTCAACAAGTCCGACATCGACCGCAAGGGCGCCGAGGCGCTGATCGCACCGATCATGGCGACGTACGAGGTCCTCTGAGGCCAGTCGGGGGCTCTCAGATCGGCATGTTCTTGCCGATTCCGGTGCCGCTCTTGTTGAACATCACCAACGGGTTGCTCAGCATCTGCAGGGCCTCGGCCATGGTCTGGGCGATCGCGACCTGACCCTCATCGGTCGCCATGATGTCGCTCTGAGCCTTCTCGGTGGCGTCGGCGTACTTGCCCAGGCCCTGGGCCGTCTCCTTCTTCGCCTTGATCAGGTTCGCATGCGCCAGGGCAACCGTCTGCGCCATCCCCTGCGCCAACGCCGACCCGCCGAACACCGCGGCAGCAGGGGCATCACCGAGGTCAAGGCTCTGCACCAGATCCTGCTCCGCCAGCAGGTTCTGGTTGGCCTCTCGCAACTTGTCGAAGTCGGCCCTGATCTCGTCGCTGTCACCCATGAGGATCCTCCCGAGGAGCACTTAGGCGCCCCCGTCCGAGCGCTCCGCGTCAGTACATCACGTTTGCGAATTGGCATGTTTAGGGCGCCGAAATCGGGGTATGAGTGTGGTGACACCACACGCAGCTCTCGGGGGGCACCACATGAACGTGCAGATCATCAGATCAGAGGTGGAGAGGTCGGCCAGGTCGATCAAGTCGGCTGCTGATCAGGTGGCGAAGATCGATTTCGGTTCGCCATTGGTGAAGATCGCGCGTGCTCTGGCCGGCGGAGTCTCCCCGGGTGCTGCCAACGGGTTCAAGGGTGAGTGGAAGGCTGATCAGGACAGGTGGGTCAGGGCCGCGAACGGCCACCATGCCCGAACCTTGGATGATGCCAATCGGATCGTGGAGACGGATGACACCGTCGCCCACCGGGGCTCGGGACAGGTGAATGCACTCAATCAGGACGGCGCGACTCACCTGCCGAGGCGGATGGGCGGACCGCTCTGATGGCGATCACCTACGAGCAGTTGCAGGGCTGGGAGCCGGGTGAGCTGGATGCCGCCGCTGAGGAGCTGAACGCCTCCGTACGCAAGAAGCTCAACGACCAACAAGACGAGATGGACGCGGGCAAGGTCCCCGGATCGTGGGTCGGAGCCTCTGCCGATGCAGCGTCGCTCCGCCACGACAAGCTGACCGAGGAGCTCAATGACATGGCGGCCCCGGTCGCCGAGGTCATCAACGTCCTCGACCAGGTCGCAACGCAGGTCAAGTCCGCCAAGGCTGCGGCCAAGTCGGCCTATGCGGCTATCACGGCCAAGAGCTACAAGGTCGAGGTCGCGACCAGCGCGACGGTGGCGACCTCCCCGCCGGCCAAGACGGACGAGGACATGTCCGAGGAGGAGGCCGACGCGATCAAGCGCCAAGTCGAGGAGCTCCAACGTGATCTCCTGGACGCCCTGCAGAAGGCCGCGGGTGCTGACGCCGATCTGGCTGAGGTGCTGACCTCGGCCACCAAGAACCAGTTCGACGGCGGCACCGGCTCGATCCAGCAGGCCGGTCTCCCGCCCGATCTGCGCGGTCTCTCGGATGAGGAGATCGCGCAGAAGATGGTGGATGACCCCAAGGCGTACGATGGTTATCTCGGCTCCCTCAGCCCCGAGCAGCAGGCGGTTCTCGGGCAGGCGATCGGCGAACGTGGGAACGACATCCGTAACGACACCGACGGGATCGAGACCGACCAGATCGAAGACTTCACCGTTCTCCTGAAGGCTTACGGTGAGGACCCGGAGGTCTCGACCGGGTTCCTCAACAAGGTCGGACCCAGGGGCCTGCTCGAGCTCAATGCACGCGCGGCGCTCGAGGGTGAGGGTGATGGCGACGAGGCGTACGCAACCGTGATGCGTGACCTCCAGCGAGGTCTTGGTGCGACCCTGGCAGCCGGCACTCACAACATCGGCGCCGCCGACCCAGGAAGCCTGAGCAACGTCTCCCATGACTGGCAGCAAGACCTTCTGAGCGCGGGCGAGAAGGAGATCGAGCTCGGCGACGGCGCCACCATCCGCGGGTTCCAGGCACTTGCCCCGCTGTTGTCCGACGGGAAGGCGTACGACCCGGAGTTCCTCTCCTCGACGGGTGAGGCGATGCTCGACTACGAGCGGAACTGGGACTGGGAAGAGGACCGCAACGGCCCGTGGCGCTCCGGAGGCTTCAACAGCACCGCCCGCCTCGACTACACCGACGGCTGGGGTCCCAAGGACACCCTCGGACGCGACCCGATCACCGGCCTCATGCGCGGCCTGGAGGACAACCCGGAGGCCTCGCGGCAGTTCTTCTCCGACTCGGCCACCGACAAGGACGGCAAAGGCACCAACCTCGACTATCTCCTCTACGAACGCAACGACGAGAACCGCTGGATCCCCGACGGCGAGCACCCCAGCCACAAGTCACCTCTCACCGGTCTCGACAGCCTAGGTGGCGCCCTCGAAGCCGGCACCATCGGCGAAGGCGCCGACGAGCGGTCGGTCAGCATCGTCGAAGACCTCGTCAACAGCAGCTACGAGAACTTCAAGAACGCCGACCCCGGCGACAAGTTCTCGACCACCGACTTCATCCCCAAGGAACTCCGTGAGGACTTCGCCAACATCACGAGCCGATACATGGGGTCGGTGCATAACGAACTGGGGGTCAACCCAGGCGGAGGCGATTCCACAGATGGCTATATCTTCGACGATGCCCGCTTTACCTCAGGCGACCCAGGCGATGCCAGTCGCTCTGCCCGCTTCTGGCTGGCCGAGTTGGCGAAGGACGACGTCGGGAGAGAGCAGTTGCGAGTAGCGTCCAACTCTTGGATGGCCGACCAGCTCACTCGAAGCCTCGACGGTATCCACGACCCTAACGAGGCTCGCGACGAACTCCTGCCAGCGGTCACCGCGAACTACAACGCGCTTGGAGCAATCGACTTCGGCGCGTCCTCGGCTGTAGCAGAGGAGGCACTCTCAGCGGATGAGCGGCACAACGCACGAGTCGATCTTGGCGTAGGAGCCGTCTCCAAGGCCTTGGGCGCGACGCCCGTAGGGGCGAACCCTGCCGGTGGATTCTTGCTCGATCAAGTATTGGGAGACATAGGGAAGAGTCTCCAGCAAGACAGCACGGGGCAGATCAACAGCGAGGTCGGCGACTTGTTCTCGGACAGCGATGTCACAGTCAAGCAGTTGATCCGTGACGCGTACTGGCACAACCTCCCACCGGATGCTTATCCGGATGGTCTGGGCCCCGAGACGAACCTGAGTGACCTCAGCGCCGACCAAGCAGATGTGTACCGAGCCTGGCTGGACGACAGCCCCTGGGGCGAAAAGTTGGCGACAGAGCTTGCTGCCATTTCAACGAGCCACGAAGGAAGCCTGGACCGGGCCCGACAGGAGCTGGAGCACATCAGGTGAGATCTGGAGATCAGAAGAAGGCTCTCGGTTGCCTGCTCAGCGTGCTGGGCGGGGCGCTGCTGACTGGTTGCTCGAGTGAGCCTGAAGATCCTGGCTTCATCAATCAAAGCGAGGTATCCGGCAGTCTCACACCAGTCGGTGGCTTCGAACCGGAGGCCGGTCCACCTTGCGACCTGGAGTCCGCGACGGTGCTGCGAGATCGCAAGGCTACCGATTTCAAGGCTTGGACCCGCGTAGTCGATGGACACGAGGAAGAGGTCGTTGTCGGGATCTGGAGGGTCGAGGAGGCGTCTGCTGACGATGCGTTCGACGAGTTCCAGACACAGATGGGTTCCTGCGAGACATCGTCCGCCGGTCGCGCCGCGCGCATCACTCCCATTGCCACGGATGGTGATCGGTCTGTCGGATTCACGGCGGAGAGCAGCGACCCTGAGGGTTACTCGATTGCGCGAGCATACGCATGGGCGCAGGCACACGAGGGGACTGACGATGGCCTCCGCGGGAGGCCGTTGGATTATGGATACATGGCCACCGTATGGCTCGAGCGCGCGGATGGAAGCTCGGTGTCGAGCGACCTGAAGGAGATCATGAGCGCCCAACTCAGAGAGATCCCAGGGTATTGAGCAACGCGAGTCGAGGCCCCGGCCGGCGGGGGAACCGGTCGGGCCCAGAGCTGGGAGCCCGCGGATCAGCCGCCGTGCTGTTCGATGATGTAGGCGATCTCGGTGAAGCCGCGGTTGCGGGCGTGCTCGAGCGGGGTGACGCCGTCGCGGTCGGCGATGCCCGGGTTGGCACCGTTCTCGAGCAGGCTGGTCACGACGCGCTGCCAGCGCTCGGACCCCTCGCCCAGGATCACGGCCTCGAGGAGCGCAGTCCAGCCGAGGTCGTTGACGTGGTCGAGGTCGATGTCGGTGCGGGCGACCCGCTCGACGTAGTCCGCGTGGCCGCGCTCACTGGCGGGGATGATCGAGAGGCCGCCGTAGCGGTTGCGTACGGTCAGGTCCGGGTCGACGCTGAGCAGCAGCTCGGCCATCGGGACGCTCCCGGTGACCCCGGTGACCAGCCAGGGGGTGTCGTGCTGGCCGTCGAGCGCGTCCGGGTCGGCGCCGAGGTGGACGAGCAGTCGAGCGGTGGAGAGGTGGTCGCTGGTGACCGCGAGCAGCAGCGGCGTACGCCGGTTGCCGTCCCGAGCCTCCAGATCGGCGCCACCGCGGAGCGCTGCCGCGGCCGAGTCCGCATCACCGGAGGACGCCGCTCGCAGCAGCTGAGCGTCACCATCGGCGACCTCGGAAGAGGCCGTACGCAGTGTCGACACGATCGCGTCGAAACCCCGTTCCTCGGCGTGCTCCAGGGCGGTCTTCCCGTCCCGGCCGGCCTCGATCGAGACGTCCACGCCGGCCGCGACGAGCACCCGCACCGTGCCCGCCGCGTCCGCACCGTCGTCACCGAGGACGATCGCCTCGTGCAGCGCGGTCCAGCCCAGGTTGTTGACGTGGTCCAGGTCGATGCCTGCCTGCACCAGCCGCCCGACGATGTCGGCGTGACCGCGCTCTGCGGCGCGGATCAGCGCCGTCCCGTCGTAGGAGTCCTTGGCGTTGATCTCGGCACCATGGCGGAGGGTCAGGTCGAGCAGGTCGACATAGCCCTCGCTCGCGGCGATGAGGTACGCGCTCTGCCGGGTGTCGTCGGCGTAGTTCACGTCGGCGCCCGCCTGGACCAACTCGCGCGCACGGGCGACGTCGTTGTCCCATGCGGCTTTGATCAGCTGCTCGTTCATCCGCTGTTGCTCCTCGGGGTCGGGGGTGTTCTTCGGCGCCTCGGAAGCGGAGGCCGAACCCGAGGGAGAGGTCGTCGGAGACGGTTGGGCGGTCTGCGACGGCGCCGCGGCGCAGCCCGCCAGAAGCACGGCCACCGCCGCGGCGGCCATCGACCACCGCCGCTGTGGCCGCGCTGATGTGGACAGCGTCATCGGGGCATCCGGGCGGTGACGATCTCGTACGGCCCCTGCGCGGTCTGCTCGTCGAAGTGGCTGTCGACCAGCAGCAGCCGGCCGCCGAGCAGCTTGCCGGTGGTGAGGACGCGGTCGGGGTCGGTCGCGCGTGAGGAGACGTGGTCGGCGGAGGTGGCGGACCGGTTGAGCTCGAGGTGCACGATCTGCTTGTCGAAGTTGCGGATCACGACGAGGTCGCGGCCCTGCCGGATCAGGCCGTCGGCGTTGCGCAGGTCGGTGCCGTCGGCGTCGATCGCGCTGACCGCGCCGGTCGCGGTCGAGAAGCGCCACAGCTGCCCGGTGTTGCCCTGGGCGACCACGAAGGCGGAGCGGTCCTGGCTCAGCACGATGCCGCCGAGGTTGAAGCCCTCCTGCCGGGTGATCAGCGAGCTGCCGTCGGCCCACTCGGTGGCCGCCCAGCCGGAGGCACCCTCGGCGACGCGGATGATTGTGGGGTCGTTGGAGTTGGTGAAGTACGCGGCACCGTCCGGCCCGATCGCGACATCGTTCAGGAACGCGTCGTTGTCGGGCACGCGGAGCGCGGTCAGCAGCTCGCCCGAGGGGCTGTAGACCCACAGGTCGGGGCGGTCGTTGCCGGTGCCGTTCGGGCCGCCGGCGATGTAGACGCGGCCCTCGTCGTCGACGGTGATGCCGCGGGCGGTGTAGCGGCCGTCGGTGCCGTCGCCGGCCAGCCACTCCTCGGCCTGGACACGGTCGGCGGAGCCGCGTTGGATCTCGCCCCCGGTGACCTCGCTGACGTAGAACCTCCCGGACTCCCGGTCCACGCCGATGCCCTCGAACTTCGAACCGCCCTGGGCCGACGGGTCACCCTCGAGCAGGTAGCTCGCCGGGCGGCCGTGACCCTCGGCGGCGTTGGCCGCGGTGCCCGTGCCGAGGGTGGTGAAGGACAGGGTCGCCGAGGCGGCGATGCCGGCCAGGCCGGCGAGGGCGGCGATTCGGGACGTACGCATGGTGGTGCTCCTCAGGATGATCGGTCCGGTTGTTCGGGCTGATGCCTCAACCATCGCCGTCGGGGAGGGGTCCGGACATCGGGCGACCGGCGACGTCTGGACAGCCGTTCGGCGACACCCCGGATAGCCGATCGGATGATGCCGGGACGCCGCGACCGGCCTAGCCTGGAACGACCATGTCGACCGAACCCGCGCCAGCTCCAGGGCCCGTCTCGAGCGCCGGTGGGATCCTGGCCGGCCAGACGTTGCTCGACCGCTGGCTCCACATCTCGCTGGTGGTGCTCGTCGTCGCCTCGGTCGCACGCTACCTGCAGGGCCACGGCTTCGGCGACCAGGCCGAGGTGGTGCTGCCCGGCGCCGCCGTCCTCCTGATCGCGTACGCCGCGGGCCGCCGTCTCACCGGCACGGCCGCGGTCATCTGGCTGGCCACGGTGATCGCCTGCTGGACCGTGCTCGCCCTGATCGCCCCGTCGTTCTCGTGGGCGGCGGTGCCGCTGGTCTTCCTGGCGCTGAGGGTGCTGCCGTTCCGCTGGGCCGTGGCCGTCACGGTGTTCCTGGTCGCGGTCGTCGCGGTCGCCTGGAGCCGGATGACCGGCCTGGCCGACCCGACCGTGCTGCTCGGCCCGGTCTGCGTCGCCGTGCTCGCGGTGACCGCCTACCGTGCTCTCGAGCGCGACGCGGTCACCCGGCGCGCGCTCCTCGCCGACCTCGAGGCGGCCCAGGACGAGGTCGCCGACGCCGAGCGTCGCGCCGGTGTCGTGGCCGAGCGCGCGCGGCTGAGCCGGGAGATCCACGACAGCGTGGCCCAGGGCCTGACCAGCATCAACCTGCTGCTCCAGGCGGCCGACCAGGAGTGGGAGTCGCGTCCGGCCGATGCCCGCGACCATGTCGACCAGGCTGCCGCCATGGCCCGCTCCTCGCTCGACGAGGCGCGTCGGGTCGTACGCGACCTCGCGCCCACCGAGCTGACCGGTGGATCGGCGCTGGTCACCGCGGTGCGCCAGGTCGCCGAGGACGTCGCCACCACCACCGGTCTCAGCGTCCCTGTCCACGTCCACGGCGACCCCCACGAGGTCGGCGGACGGGTCGCGACGGCCGTCGTACGCACCCTGCGGGGCGCGCTCGCCAACGTCGCCGAGCACGCCGGCGCGAGCACGGCGGTCGTCTCGCTCACCTTTCATGAGGGCGGCGTCGCCCTGGACGTACGCGACGACGGGGCCGGCTTCGACCCGGCCGACCTGAAGGACGAGCCGGACCGGCTGCGCGGACACGGCCTGGCCGGAATGCGGGCTCGTGCTCTGCTGCTGGGTGGAGACTTGGTCATCGAGAGTGCCCCGGGCGAGGGCACGGTGGTCGCGGCCTCGTTCGCGGCCGGACAGACAGCATCCACTCAGGGGGAGGAACGTCGTGGCTGAGCAGCGCATCCGGGTGGTGCTGGTGGACGACCATCCGGTGGTCCGGGCAGGCGTACGTGCCCTGGTGGACGCCCAGGACGACCTGGACGTGGTCGGCGAGGCGGCCGACTCGGCCCAGGCCGTCGCGGTCGTCGCAGAGACGAGGCCGGACGTGGTGCTGATGGACCTCAGCCTCGGTGACGGACCGGGCGGTGCGGCGACCACCCGACTGGTCCGCGATCTGCCTTCGCCACCGCAGGTGCTGGTGCTGACGACGTACGACACCGAGGCCGACGTCCTCGAGGCCGTCGACGCCGGCGCGGCGGGCTACCTGCTGAAGGACGCGCCGCCCGACGAGCTGTTCCGTGCCATCCGCGGCACCGCACGAGGAGAGACGGTGCTGGCCCCGTCGGTCGCCACCCGGCTGCTGCAGCGCGCCGCCTCGCCGACGCCGAAGGTGAGCCCGCGCGAGGTCGAGATCCTCCGCCTCCTCGCCAAGGGCCTGGGCAACAAGGAGATGGCCCGCGAGCTACTGGTCAGCGAGGCGACGGTCAAGTCCCACCTCTCCCACATCTACACCAAGCTCGGCGTCGACACCCGCGCCGGCGCCGTCGCCACGGCCATCGAGCGACGCATCCTGCGACCCTGACCCCGGCGACGGCGTCCGTCACGTCTCAGCAGGTCGCGAGCAGCATCGGCTCGAGCAGGAGACCCAGGTCGTAGATCGGGTCGGTGCTGTCCCAGTTGCGACCGGTCCAGCCGAGCGTGATCTGCCGGGTGCCGTCCGGTGAGCCCCAGCTGATCGACTGCGCACCCATGTGGGCGCCGTCGTGGCCGTAGAGGTACTTGCCGGGGTTGCACGGGTCGGCGACCCGGTAGATCCCGAACCCGTAGTCCTGGTCGGTGCTGCCCTCGATCGGCGGCAGCATCTTCTCGACCGATGCCGGGCTCACCAGGGCTCCGGTGAGGAGCGACTCGTTGAGGTCGGCCAGGTCCTCGGTCGTGCTGGTCGCGGCACCGGCCGCGTGGAAGATGCTCGGGTGCAGGTCGGTCATCGGCCGCCAGCGACCCTCGTAGTGGCCCGCGTCCTCGAGGAACGGCCCGCGGTTGCGGGCATCGGTGGGGTAGGCGCTCCGACGCATGCCGGCGGGTTCGAGTACTCGGTCGCGGACGAGATCCTCGATCCGCTCCCCGGTCTCCTTCTCGAGCATGACCCCGAGCGCGACGTAGCCGTAGTTGGAGTAGGAGAAGTCGGTGCCGGGCTCGAAGAGCCAGCCGGCGTCGCGCATGTAGGCGAGGTGCTCGGCTTCGGAGTAGTACTGCCCGAGCGCGTCGATCAGCTGGTCCCACGAGGTCGGATCCTCGACACGGTCGAAGAGGATCTCCTCGGGCCCGCGAGGGGCGCCGGAGGTGTGGCTGAGCAGGTGCTGGATCGTGACGCCCTCGGGGAACGTGCCCGGGAGGAGGTCGTTGGCAGGCGTGTCCAGGGTCCAGCCGCCACGCTCGACCTCCTGCATCACCAGGGTCGCGATCAGCGTCTTGGTGTTGCTGGCGATGTGGAACCGGTCGCCGGGCCGGACCGGCTTCTTCTTCCCGACCTCCCGTACGCCACCCGCCCCCGACCACTCCAGCCCGGGAGTCTCGACCCGGGCGGACACGCCCACGGCACCATCGGCGACGAGCGCGTCGACGGCACGGTCGAGGTCGGCGGCGGTGGGAGTCGCCGACCGGGCCCGGAGACCCTTCCGCTCGGCGGCGGCCTGCTCGGCGATCGCGGTCGCCTCCCGGGTCAGCGCGGTCGGGTCCAGCGCTACGCGTGCCGGCTCAGGCTCCGGATCGGCGTACGCCGCCGGTACGGCGGTCAGTGGAAGGAGCACCGCGGCGATCGCTGCGGTGCCCGTGCGGACGATGGTCCGAGACATGGCTGCTCCTGTCGTCGTCGACATTTGGCAGCCATCGTTCCGGGCCTGGGCGTAGGCCCGCATCAGCCTGGAGTCGGAGATCGAGGCCGTTCTCGGTCAGTCTCGGAGCTGACGCCGCAGGGCGCGAGCGGCCTTGCCCTTGCGGGAGAAGAGGTCACGGCGCTCGGCCGGGCTCATCGGGGCGAGCTTCTCGAGGACCGAGGCGGGGAAGCCGGCGACCTCGAGAGCCTCGCCGGTCGGCACGGTGGTGTGGACGACCGGGGCGCCGGGGACGCCGCCGGCGCCCTCGTCGTAGAGGTGGACCAGCGAGATCGCCTGGTGGCCGTCGACGGAGGCGGAGTAGCGGTCGAGGGTCGCGGGCGCGGCGGTGTAGCAGCTCGCGGAGGCGACCGAGACGGGGATGCCGGCGAACGTGGTGCTGGTCGAGTAGTGCAGGTGACCTGCGAGAACGGCGCGTACGTCGGTTCCGGCCAGCACCGGGGCGAGCCGGTCCTGGCCGTCGAGCTCGATGATCACGCTGGCCTCGTTGAGGGGGAGCGGGACCGGCGGGTGATGCATGGCGAGCAGGGTGCCGTGCGGCGCCGGCTCGGCGAGCACCTCGGCCAGCCACTCCAGCTGGGGCTCGGTGATGTCGCCGTGGTGCCAGCCGGGCACGGTGGTGTCCAGGGCGATGATCCGCAGCCCGTCGATGTCGTAGACCCGGTCCTGCGGTTCGTCCGAGGCCTCGCCGAAGAGCACCTCGGAGTAGACCTCGCGCTCGTCGTGGTTGCCCATCACCCAGATGATCTCGGCACCTAGGTCTGCGGCGACCGGCTCGACCTGCTTCCGGAGACGTGCGTAGGCATCGCGCTCACCCAGGTCGGCGAGGTCGCCGGTGAAGACGATCGCCTGCGGCGGGGTCGTCATCCCCCGCAGCCGGTCCAGCGCCCGCTCGAACCCGGGCGCCGGGTCGACCTTGCCGAAGATCCGCCGGTCCCCGGCGTAGAGGTGGGGGTCGGAGAGGTGGGCGATCGTATGACGGGGCGAGGGATACTGGCCGAACTGCACGATGTCCAGCGTAGGACCCACTTGGAGGTTGGCGGGGAACTCTCAAGTCCCGCTTGGAAGTTCCCGTCAACTTCCAACTCAACCAACCTCTGAGTGGTAAGTTGACCGGTCATGGATCCGGAGAGGTACGACGCTCCGCAGTTTGGCAGGGCGACCCGGGAGCCGGGGAACAAGTGGGCCTACTGGTACTACCGGCCCGCCGACATCCCGCGTGACCTGCCCCTCCAGCCGCTCACCGTGAAGGCGCTCTCGGACGCCGACGCCGCGCTGGGGCGGCTCCAGGGGGTGAGCGCGCTGATCCAGGATCCCGAGCTGCTGATCGGGCCCTACCTGACCCAGGAGGCAGTCGCCTCCTCCCGGATCGAGGGCACCCAGACCTCCCTGGAGGAGGTGCTCCAGGACGAGGTCAGCGGCCAGGCGACCAGGAGCGAGGACGTCGCCGAGGTCAAGGCCTACCTCGCCGCGACCCGCCAGGGCTTCGAGCTCATCAGGAGCTGGCCGCTCAGCCAGCGGCTCGTCCTCGAGCTCCACAAGACCCTCCTCACCGGCGTCCGGGGTCAGGAGCGCCATCCGGGTGAGTTCCGGCGCACCCCGGTCTGGGTGGGGTCGCCGACCGACAACCCCACCACCGCCGCGTACGTCCCGCCCCTCCCGTCCGACCTGCCGGAGCTGATCGCCGACTGGGAGGCGTACGTCAACGTCCCTGACCTCAGCCCGACGCTGGTGCGGTGCGCGCTGATGCACTACCAGTTCGAGACGATCCACCCGTTCCTCGACGGCAACGGGCGCATCGGGCGGCTGCTGATCAACCTGATGCTGATGGAGGAGGGGCGGATGACCACACCGCTGCTCTATCTCTCGGGCTACATCGAGGCCCACCGCCAGACCTACTACCAGCGGCTGCAGAGCGTCCGGGAGCGCGGTGAGATGCAGGAGTGGCTGCAGTTCTTCCTTACCGCGGTGCGGCGCTCGGCCGAGGACGCCACGACCAGGTCCGAGCGCCTGGTCGCGCTCCGAGAGAGGTATCTCGACGAGGCCGCCACCTCACGCGCCAACCTGTCCGGGCTGGTCACGCTGCTGTTCGCCAACCCGTACCTGACTGTCAGGCGCGTCCAGGACGCGACCGGCCTGACCAACCAGGGCGCGCGCAACCTGATCCAAGACGCCGAGCGGCGTGGGTGGGTCGAGGCGGCCGGCCGGTCGGGCCGCGGCGGCCGCCACTACTGGATCGCCCGAGCGGTGATGGGCGTGATCGAGGAGCCACTGGCGTACGAGTGATCCTGAGGGAAAACGTGCAGGTGGCCCCAGTCGCGCACATGTGCACGCCCAGGGCCACCTGTGCGACGTTGCCGAGCAGTCGGTAGGGGTGATCACTCGGCCACGGTCAGCTGCCTCAGAAGGAGCCGAGAGGAGCCATCGGGTTCGGAATCGCGCCGACAGGGAGGCCGTCGAGCGCCGCGTTGTCCATCGGGAGCAGGAACGAGACCTGGTCCATCTCGCGGTCGGACAGCTCGGACGGCAGCGCACCGCCCATGATCTTGTCCATCACGATGCTGGGGGCACCGACGTAGGCGCCGGAGACGACCAGGGCGGCACCGTTGCCGACCTGGTGCGCGCCGCCGTCCCAGTTCACCCAGGCCTTCTTCTGCGCCGGGCTCAGCTCGTTGCCGGTGGCGCCCATCAGGATGAGGCCGGGGGCGCCGACCCAGGCACCGCTGGCCATGCGAGCGGCGCCGCCGGTGGCCTGGCCGGCGCCACAGATGAAGCTGGCCCAGGCCTTCCGGCTCGAGGGCGAGAGGTCCGAGGCGCCGGAGGAGTTCTCCGCGATGCACTCGGCCTCGGTGCGGTTGTGGTGAGTGCCCTCGGCCGCCGTGGCGGTGCCGGTGGTCAGTGCGATGGCGACACCCGAGAAGGCGGCGACGGCCGCGGCGCGGCGGAGCAGCCCTGTCATCTTGTTCATTTCGTACCTTTCATCGATCAATTCGAATTGAAACATCACGCACGGACGCGACCCCCGGATCGATAACTGATGCCATCGATACGTTCGCATCCGGGAAGTGATGCTAAGAGAGTCAACGGTTTCCAAGGCAACTCGACACGGCAGTTTCTATGGCAAATAGTGACGAATGAAATGTAATGACGTAATTTCCGACAACCTGCAACGTTCTTGTCTGAACGTGCGTAAATGCGCAGATGGCCCGGTCGTGCGCGAAGGCACGGCCGGGGCCATCTGGGGGCGGCGCCGATCGGATCGTGGTGGGAGCTACGCTCGGTCGGCGGTCGTCGTGTCGACGCTCAGAAGGACCCGAGAGGAGCCATCGGGTTCGGGATCTGGTCGGTGGAGACACCGTCGAGCGCCGGGCTGTCCTGCGGGATGAGGAACGTGACCTGCTCGAGCTCGCTCGGCGACAGGTCGCTCGGGGTCGCCCCGCCCGCGATCTGGTCGAGGATGATGCCGGGGGCACCGACGTAGGCACCGGCGACCATCATGGCGGCGCCCTCACCGATCTTGTGGCCACCCTCGTCCCAGTTCTCCCAGGCCGCGAGCTGCTCCGGGGTCAGGGGCGAGCCGGTGGCGCCGGCGAGGATCAGGCCCGGGGCGCCGACCCAGGCACCGCTGACCATCTGGGCAGCGCCGCCGGTGATGTAGGAACCGCCGAGGATGAAGTCCTCCCAGGCCTTCTGCGAGGAGGGGGAGAGGTCCGACGTCGCGGTGCTGACGGCGGTCGTGGTGTCGTCGACGGGAGCGGCCGTGGCAGCTCCGGTGGTCAGTGCGAAGGCGACACCCGAGAAGGCGGCGACGGCCGCGGCACGGCGGAGCAGCCCTGTCTTCTTGCTCATTTCATACCTTTCGTCGTCAATTCGAATTGAACGCAACGCGGTCTATGGGTCGGAAACACTCGCTTACGACACGTCCACGTGCGCTCCACGACGCTAGGGACACCCAGCGACGGGGTGTCCGTGCGACACGGCATCGCGATTACCAAGTCAAGGTAAACGTTCCATACCGCCTGGTAATACCGTGCCGGGTTGGGTTAATCGCTTCTCGGCGTGGGCCGGGCAGGATCATCCGGACTGAAGAGCTGACCCTCAGGGTTCATCCGCTGATCGCACGATGCTCGCGTGAGCGGCGGGTGGGCTTTCCTCCCGAGGCCTAGCGTCGAAGCATGGATCATGCTGCGGCCGTGAGCCTGGCCACCGGCGCATGCGTCCTGTTCTCGCTCTCCGCGGCTGTTCAGCAGCGCGCGAGCGCGCTCGCGCCCGGTCGCAGCGGCGGGATCTCCGGGGTCGAGCAGCTGATGCTGGCGCTGGTGCGCAATCCGCTGTGGGTGGCCGGTGCGGTGATCAACGCGATCGGCTTCGGGGGGCAGGCGGTCGCGCTCCACCTGGGGTCGGTCTCGGTGGTGCAGTCGGTGATGCCCACGCAGCTGCTGTTCGCGCTCGTCTTCGCCTCGATCGCCGCACGCCACTGGCCGACGCTCACCGACTGGGTCAGCGGGGCCGCGATCTGCGGCGGCGTGATCCTGCTGGTCACCGACGACCATCGCGGTGGCACCTATGCCGACGTCGGCCGGGTCGCGCTCTTCGCCGGGTGCGTGGCAGTCGTGATCTGCGTACTCCTGCTGGTGGCCCACCGGTTCCCACCGCCGGTCGCAGCGGCGACCACGGCGGTCGCGGCCGGGTGCTCGTTCGCGACGACCTCGGTGCTGCTGAAGATCACCGCCGACCGGGCCGCCGCCGACGGCTTCCGCGGGCTGCTCACGCTGCCGGCGTTCTACGGGCTGCTGTGCACCTGCGGCCTCGGCATCGTGCTCACCCAGGCGGCCCTCGCCGCCGGTCCGCTGCCCTGGGCGATGGCGGCGATGACGATCACCAACCCCACCGTCTCGTACGTCGCCGCGGTGGTCGCCTTCGGCGCCTCGGCCCCCACGTTGTGGGTCGCGGTGAGCGCCGGAGCGCTGCTGTTCACCGGGATCGTGGGGCTCGCCCGGTCACGGTCGGCGGGGAGATGGACGCCGGTGCAGCCGGAACGGAGCGGGATCCGAGTCTCCTAGGCCCGGTCCTGCATCGATCGCGGCCACGAGCGCCGCCGGGTCGACCTGGGCTTGAGGTGCTCGGGCAGCGCGCTGATGTAGGGCGCGGCGTGCCGGCAGTCGCTGCAGGTGACGTTGCGGTAGTCGTACGTCGTCGGCGGATCTTCTCCGTAAGCGCTGCACGCCGGGCCGAACGAGTCGGCGAAGTGGGTGGGTTGCTGCAGTGATACCTGGTCGGCTTCAGAGGTGACCTTCGTTGAATCGCTCATGGTGAAATCCCTAACGAGACAACGGCTCATGCGTAACGCCGAGCTCGCCGGGCCGCCTGCCGCTGCCGCGAACGAGCGAGGAGATAGGTCGGCGCGGTCTCCCGCGAGAGGCTCTCGTGGAGCTCCAGCATGTGCTCGATCGTGCGCGACCAGGGGAACTGCTCGGCCCGCTCGCGTGCCGCGTGCCGGGTCTCCACCACCGGTCGCTCGGCGACGTCGATGACCGCGTCGGCCAGCGCCGCCGGATGGGCGGCGGCCCAGGCTCCGCACCTGGCGTCGATGAGCTCGCGGGCGCCGCCGCGGTCGGCGGTCACCACCGGCGTACCGCTGGCGAGGGCTTCCAGGACGGCCAGGCCGAAGGTCTCGCGGGGGCAGACGGAGAGGGCCACGTCGGCCTCGGCCAGCGCCCGGGCGATCCGGTGGCGGTCGGAGACGTGCCCGTGGAAGACGACCGGCGCTCCGGCGGCGAGGGCCTCGATCTCGGCACGGTGCGGCCCGTCGCCGTAGACGTCCATGCGTACGTCGAACCCGCGGCGGTGCAGCTCGACGGCCGTGGCGACGGCGAGGTCGGGGGACTTCTCCCGGGAGAGGCGGCCGACGTGGACGAGCCTCAGGGCGTCGTCGCGGTGGCCGTGAGAGGGCGAGAAGTTGTCCAGGTCGACGCCCAGCGGCACCTGCGCGATCGGGCAGTCCACCGCCGCGGCCAGCGGCTCGAACTCGCGCCGGGCGTAGTCGGAGGTCACCAGCACCTGGTCGAAGGAGCGCACCAGCATCCGGTTGAGCAGTGCCGTCGAGACCTTCGAGGTGGTGTCCATCCCGGTGTAGGTGGGCATGTACTCGTCGAGCCGCTCGTGGGAGAAGAGCACCGTCCCGATGCCCTGGCGCCGCGCCCAGCGGGAGACGGGCAGCATCGTGAACTTGTCGCTGACCTCGAGGCTCGTCGGGTTGAAGCGGGTCAGTACGTCGGAGACCCGCCATGGCTCGATGATCAGCCGGTAGCCGCCGCCCACGCGCGGCGCTCTCAGCTGCACCACCTCGCCGAGGTCGGTCGAGGTGACCGAGTCGTACGGGCCGGGGACGACGAGGAGCCGGTCGTGGCCCGCCTCCAGGTAACCACGGGCGAGGGCCTCCAGAGCCGTCTTCATCCCGCCGGAGGTGGGGCCGACGAAGTTCGCGAGCTGAGCGATGAGCACGGCCACATCGTGTGGCATCGAGGTAGCCCCTCGGCGACCTCGATGTGACGTCGGTATGGCGGGGCAACGTACGAGATATGGTTGAAGATATGACCAACCTGGACGCGCACCCCACCCCCGTCGAGTGCGTCGGCGGAAACGGGGACGAAGGCGTCGAGATCCGGATCATCACCCCGCGAGACGTGCCGCTGGGCGGTCCCCGGGCGATGAACGTACGCCGCACCCTTCCCGCGCGCGCCCGTTCGCTGATCGGCGCGTGGTGCTTCCTGGATCACTACGGTCCCGATGACGTCGTGGTCTCCGGCGGGATGGAGGTGCCGCCCCACCCGCACACCGGGCTGGCGACCGTCTCCTGGCTGTTCACCGGGGAGATCGAGCACCGCGACTCGGTCGGTACGGTGGCGATGGTGCGCCCCGGCGAGGTCAACCTGATGACCGCCGGGCGCGGGATCTCCCACTCGGAGAACTCCACCCCCGAGACCACTGTCCTGCACGGCGCGCAGCTGTGGGTCGCGCTGCCCGACGAGCTCCGCGACGTCGAGCCGGCGTTCCAGAACCACGTCCCCACGCCGATCGAGCGTGACGGGGCGACCGTGCGGGTCTTCATGGGGTCGCTCCTCGGCGTCACCTCGCCGGTGCGGACCCACTCCGAGATCCTCGGTGCCGAGATCCTGCTCGAGCCCGGCACCCGGCTCGAGATCCCGGTCGACGACCGGTTCGAGCACGGCGTACTCGTGGACACCGGCGAGGTGTCGATGACCGGCCTGGGCGCGTCCGGACCGGCCTCGGCCGACGTGGAGAAGGACTCGCTCGCCTACGCCCCTCCGGGCGCCACCACGCTGATCCTGCAGGCCGGTGAGGCCTGGACCCGGCTGCTCCTGCTCGGCGGTCCGCCGTTCGGCGAGTCGATCATCATGTGGTGGAACTTCGTCGGCCGCACCCACGACGAGATCGTCGGCTACCGCCAGGAGTGGCAGGACCAGGTCACCCGCGGTGGCGGCGAGGTGGTCGAGGACTCCCAGGACCTGGCCGAGGGGCGTTTCGGAGTGGTCGAGGGCAACCACCAGCGGCCGATCCCGGCGCCTCCGCTGCCCAACGCGCGCCTCCGCTCGCGGTCTTAGGCGGGGCCGAGGCTCGTGCTTAGACTGCAGTCGTGAGCGACGAATCCTCAGACCCAGGAGTCGTGCTGGCGGTGGCGGTGGGCCGCAGCCGCAGCCAGGCGGCGGTCTTCGACCTCGCCGGGCGCGAGCTGGCCGGTGACACCCGCGACCACGAGGTCGGTATCTCCGCCGAGGTGCTGATGCCCGAGATCGTCGAGCGGATGACCAAGATGGTGACCTCGATCGACCTGCCGGTGCTGGCGATCGGGATGAGTCTTCCGGGCGTGGTCAACCCCGAGCTCGGGATGAGCATCGACACCCCGGCGATGGGCGGCTGGGACGGTGTCCAGCTGGCCCCTTACTTCACCGCGCTGACCGACGCTCCGCTGATCCTCGCCCACGACGCCCACGCGCTGGCGCGCTCGGAGCTGTTCAACTCCGACCATCCCGTACGCAACGCCCTGGTCGTCAAGGCCTCGACCGGTCTCGGCATGGGCATCATCGTCGACGGCAAGGTCGTCACCGGTGCCCTCGGGGCGGCCGGCGAGATCGGCCACACCCGCATCGACGCGGCCGGGGACCGGCCCTGCCGCTGCGGTTCGACCGGCTGCCTGGAGACCGTCGCGTCCGGCTGGGCGCTCGCCCAGCGGCTGACCGACTCCGGCGTCCCCGCCGGTCACGTACGTGACCTGGTGGCAGCCGCGCTCGCCGGCGACGCCGTCGCGCGCGGGCTGCTGCGCGAGGGCGGACGACAGCTCGGCGAGGTCGTGGCGACCGCCGTCAACCTGCTCAACCCGGAGGTCGTCGTCATCGGCGGTGACATGGCCGGTGCCTTCGACCTCTACACCGCCGGGGTGCGCGAGAGCGTCTACGCCCGCTCCAACCCGATCGCCACCCGCGACCTCACCTTCATGGCCCAGCTCCACGGTGACTCCTCGGGTCTGGTGGGCTGCGCCGCGATGGCGATCGAGTCCATCGTCGCGCAGTGATCGTCGGCCTGCTCTGGCTGCTCGGATGCCAGCTGGCCGGAACCGCGATCGTCGAGCTGACCGGGATCCCGCTGCCCGGGCCCGTCGTGGGGATGCTGCTGCTCTTCGTGGTCCTGGTCCTGCGGCGCCGCGACGGCGACGATGACCCGGTCATCCAGGTCGGCGACTACTTCCTCTCCCACCTGCAGCTCTTCTTCATCCCGGCCGGTGTCGGCGTGGTCGCCTACCTCGCGGTCATCCGTGAGGCGGCGGTGCCGATCGTCGTCGCGCTCCTCGGCTCGTGGTTCCTCGGGCTGGCCACCGTCGGCTGGGTGCTCACCCTGTTCCTGCGCCGTCTGCCGGAGGCCGCCGGCAGCGAAGGCGCGCCGGGGGAGGAGATCGAGTGAGCGTCATCCTGTGGCTGTTCGTGACGGTGGCTGCGTACGAGTTCGGGCGGTGGCTGCGCAAGCGCACCCGTTCACCGCTGGCGCAGCCGGTGGCGGTGGCGATCGTGATCGTCGGCTCGCTGCTAGCGATCAGCGGCACGTCCTATGACGACTACGCCGACGCCACCACGCTGATCAGCTTCCTGCTCGGTCCGGCGACCGTGGCGCTGGCGATCCCGCTCTACCACCAGCTCGCCCGGCTGAAGGGGATGGTGGTGCCCGTCCTGGTCGCGCTGACCGCCGGCGCGGTGGTCTCGATGGGCAGCGGCATCCTGCTGGTGCGCTGGTTCGGCGGCGGCGACGTGCTGGAGCGGACGATGGCCACGAAGGCCGTCACCGCTCCGGTGACGATCGCGCTGGCCGAGCGGCTGGGCGGCTACCCGGAGCTGTCGGCGTGCTTCGCGATCGTGATCGGCACCTTCGCCGCGATGGTCGGCCCGCGGGTCCTGACCCTGCTCCGCATCCGCGACCCGCGAGCCCGCGGCATCGCCGTCGGCGCCGTCTCCCACGGCATCGGCACCGCCCGGATGCTGGAGGAGAGCCGTGTCGAGGGGGCCTTCTCCGGGCTGGCGATGGGGCTCACCGCGGTTGTGACATGTCTCCTGGTCCCGTTGGTGGCGTACTTCCTCCACTGAGGCCGCCACCGGCCTACCGTTGGTCACATGGCCCGTGTGCACGCCTTCACCGACGACGTACTCGGCACTCTCGACGCGGTCGGGGTCGCCGAGGCCCTGCGGCGCGGTGACCTCAGCACCGCCGAGGCGGTCGAGGCGGCCATCGCCCGGATCGAGTCGGTCGACCCTGCTCTCGGCGCGATGGCCTACCGGACCTTCGACCGGGCCCGGATCCAGGCGCGCGAGCCCCGGGCGGGGTTCTTCGCGGGTGTCCCCACCCTGATCAAGGACAACACCGACGTCGCCGGTGTGCCCACCAGGAACGGCACGGACTCGTACGCCATGCCGCCGGCGTCGCGCAACGGCGAGATGACCAAGCTGCTCTTCAAGCTCGGCCTGCTCTCGCTCGGCAAGACCCAGCTCTCCGAGTTCGGCTTCTCGGGCACCGCCGAGCACGCGCGACTCGGGGCGGTGCGCAACCCGTGGGACACCGCCCGCGTGGCCGGTGCCTCGTCGGCGGGGTCGGGTGCGCTGGTGGCCGCAGGCGCCGTGCCGATCGCCCACGGCAATGACGGCGGCGGCTCGATCCGGATCCCGGCCGGGGCCTGCGGGCTGGTCGGACTCAAGCCGACCCGCGACCGGATGCCGCAGGACCCGCTCTACGGGCTGCTGCCGCTCAAGATCGTCACCGACGGTGTGCTGACCCGCTCCGTACGCGACACCGCCGCCTTCTTCCGGGAGGCGGAGAGGGCCCACCACACCCCGCTGCCGCCGATCGGGGACGTCACCGGACCCGGGTCCAAACGGCTCCGCTTCGCCGTCTTCACCGGCGCGCTCGGGCGCGAGGCCAGCCCGGAGGTCGCCGAGCTGACGCTGAAGACGGCTGCGGTGCTGGAAGAGCTCGGACACGCCGTCGAGACCGTGCCACCGCCGGTGCCGGGGACCTTCGCCGACGACTTCGTCCTCTACTGGGGGACCCTCGCAGTCGCCCTGGTCAACGCCGGCCCGCTCCGTGGCAAGAGCTGGGACCGGACCCGGCTCGACAACCTCACGATCGGTCTCGCGCAGCACACGATCAAGAACGCCAAGTACGTCCCGGCCGCGATCGTCCGGCTGCGCAAGGCGCAGGCGATCGCGGAGGGGTTCCACGCGGCGTACGACGTCGTCCTGACGCCCACCGTCGCGCACGAGACCCCGGAGATCGGCCGGCTGGCGCCGAGCCAGGCCTACGAGCTGGTCATGAAGAGGCTGATGGACTGGGTCGCGTTCACGCCGTGGCAGAACGTCACCGGTGGCCCGGCGGTGTCGCTGCCGGTGCAGCAGACCCTCACCGGGCTCCCGCAGGGGATGATGTTCGGGGCTGCTCCGGGACGCGAGCGAATGCTGCTCGAGCTGTCCTACGAGCTCGAGGAGGCGATGGGTTTCGCGCCCATCTGGGAGCCCGATCGAGGCGCCGAGGACCCCGCTGACCTGGGATGATGCGGCCGGTGACGCGAAGGGCCTTGTCGATTTGTTGAGCACGGCGCCCCTACCGTAATGTTCTCTTTCGCAACGCCCCTTTAGCTCAGTCGGCAGAGCGTCTCCATGGTAAGGAGAAGGTCTACGGTTCGATTCCGTAAAGGGGCTCTGGAGTTCGGGACCCGCAGTAGGAATACTGCGGGCCTGATTCCTGTTGAGGCGGGGTAGCTCAGGCGGTTAGAGCGCACGACTCATAATCGTGAGGTCGCGGGTTCGATCCCCGCCCCCGCTACCGCCAAAGACCGCACCACCTCGATCAGTACCGTAAGGAAACTCCTGTGGCCAGCAAGAGCAGCGACGTTCGCCCGAAGATCACCCTCGCTTGCACCGAGTGCAAGGAGCGGAACTACATCTCGAAGAAGAACCGTCGGAACGACCCCGACCGCATCGAGCTCAACAAGTACTGCCCGCGTTGCCGCAAGCACACCGCGCACCGCGAGACCCGCTGAAGTTTGGCTTCTTGATAGAGCGCGACGCTGATCGGCGCTCCGAACGCCCCGCCCCCGCCACTGAATTCCAGATGGCCGGGAGGCGGGGCGTTCGTCATTTGCCGAGACGTCACTCCGGTCGGCCGAGTTGGCACCGGTCTGCCAACTCGGCGGACCTACGTGACGCTTCGGCCGACCGGGGTGACGCCTCGGCCGACGTGGGTGACTTCTCGGCAGGCCACTAGAGTTGCCCGCATGGCAGTTGATGGGTCGCTCGTAGGGCGCGCGTTTCCTCCGACCAGGCCCTATCGGGTCACCGACGAGAAGGTGCGGGAGTTCGCTGCCGCCACCGGCGTGGGCTGGGAGAGCGGGGACCCGGTCCCGGCGACGTTCCCGATCGTGCTCGCCTTCGACGCGATGAACGCCTTCCTCGAAGACGTCGAGGTCGAGCTGTCGCGGATCGTGCACGGCGAGCAGAAGTTCTCGTACGCCCGGCCGATCGCGCCGGGAGACGTGCTGGTCGCGACCCTGAGCGTCGCCTCGCTGCGACAGATCGGCGGCAACGACATCATCGGTACGGTCTCGGAGATCACCGACGACTCCGGGGCGGTCGTGTGCACGACCTCGGCCACCCTGGTCCACCGAGCGGCGGAGGTCGCCTGATGACGCTCGAAGCAGGCGCCGAGCTGGCTCCGAAGACCTACCCCGTGACCCGGGCCTCGCTGGTGCGCTACGCCGGCGCGAGCGGCGACTTCAATCCGATCCACTGGTCCGACCGGATCGCCACCGCCGTCGGCCTCCCCGGCGTGATCGCCCACGGCATGTTCACCATGGCGCTGGTCGCCCGAGCGGTCTCGGAGTGGACCGACGGAGCCGAGGTCGTCGACTTCGGTGCCAAGTTCACCAACCCGGTCGTCGTGCCCGATGACGACGAGGGCACCTCGGTGACCGTCAGCGGCACCGTGAAGTCGGTCGAGGACGGGCTGGCGACGATCGCCCTGACGGTCGTCTCCGGCGACCAGAAGGTGCTCGGGATGCCGAAGGTGACCGTGCGTGCCTGAGCTGCTCTCCCGCTACACCACCTTCCATCTCGGCGGCCCCGCGGCGGAGTTCGTCACCGCGACCACGGAGGCGGAGATCATCGAGGCCGTGACCACGGCCGACACGGCCGGGACGGACGTGCTCGTCCTCGGCGGCGGCAGCAACCTCGTCGTCGCCGACGCCGGCTTCCCGGGCACAGTCGTCAAGCTGGCGACCACGGGCGTCGTGGCGGAGCCGGTCGAGGGTGGCGTACGCGTCGCGGTGGCTGCCGGCGAGACCTGGGACGACTTCGTGGCGACCGCCGTCGACAAGGGCTGGAGCGGCGTCGAGGCGCTCTCCGGCATCCCCGGCAGCGTGGGCGCGACCCCGATCCAGAACGTCGGGGCGTACGGGCAGGACGTCTCTCAGACCATCACCTCGGTCAAGGTGTTCGACCGCGAGCTTCGCGAGGTGCGGAGCTTCACCGCCGAGGAGTGCGGGTTCGGCTATCGGTGGTCGCGCTTCAAGGCTGTGCCCGGGCGCTACGTGGTCCTCGAGGTCACCTTCCGGCTCGGCACCGACGGTGAGACCGGCTCCCCGATCGCCTACGCCCAGCTCGCGGGCGCCCTCGGCGTCGAGCAGGGCACTCGGGTGCCGTCCAAGCAGATCCGCGAGGCCGTCCTGTCCCTGCGCCGCAGCAAGGGCATGGTCATCGACGAGGTCGACCACGACACCTGGTCGGCGGGCTCGTTCTTCACCAACCCCGTGGTCGCTCCCGAGGACGTGCCCGAGGGGGCGCCGGCCTACCCCCAGCCCGACGGCACGGTGAAGACCTCCGCGGCCTGGCTCATCGACCACGCCGGGTTCAAGAAGGGCCACGGCAACGACAGGGTCTCGCTCTCCACGAAGCACACCCTCGCCCTCACCAACCGTGGCGAAGGCACGACCGAGGACCTGCTCGCTCTGGCGAGAGAGGTGCGTGACGGGGTGGAGAAGGCGTACGGGATCATGCTCGTCAACGAGCCCGTCATGCTCGGCGTGGAGCTCTAGGAGAGACCAGCCCCGCCTCGTACGCCACGACGACGAGCTGCGCGCGGTCGCGCGCGTGCAGCTTGGTCATCGCGCGGTTGATGTGGGTCTTGGCGGTCAGCACGCTGATCACCATGGCCTCGGCGACCTGGTCGTTGGTCAGGCCCCGGGCGACCAGGGCGACCGCTTCGCGCTCGCGATTGGTGAGCTCGGCGAGCCCGCGGGGAGCGTCGGCAGGGGATGGCTGGCTGACGTAGTGGTCGATGAGCGCACGGGTCACCGACGGCGCCAGCAGCGCGTCGCCTCGCGCGGCGACCCGTACCGCGTGCACGAAGTCCTCCGGCTGGACGTCCTTCACGAGGAACCCGGCAGCGCCGGCGCGCAGGGCCTCGAGGACGTACTCGTCCATGCCGTAGTTGGTCAGGATCACCACGTGTACGTCACCCAGCGCCGGGTCGGCGGCGATCCGCCGGGTCGCCTCGAGCCCGTCGGCCACCGGCATCTGGATGTCGACCATCGCCACGTCGGGCAGGTGCCGGCGGGCGAGCGCCACCGCCTCGACGCCGTCGGCGGCCTCGGCGACCACCTCGATGTCCTCCTCGATGTCGAGAAGGGCCCGGAAGCCGCTGCGGATGAGCGGCTGGTCGTCGACCAGGAGCACCCGGATCACGACGTACGTTCCACGGGCAGCCGCGCCTCGACCATGAAACCGCCCTCCTCGCCGGGCTGGGCCCGCAGCTGGCCGCCGAGGGCGGAGACCCGCTCGCGCATCCCGAGCAGCCCGATGCCGGGCACGGTCGTCGCCGGGGCAGCGGTGCCGTTGTCCTCGACCCGGATCCCGAGGGAGTCGGGCCGATGGTCGATGTGGACCGACGCGGTGGTGGCCGCGGCGTGGCGGGTCACGTTGGTCAGCGCCTCCTGGACGATCCGGTAGGCCGTCCGGCCCACCGCGACCGGCACCGCGCCGGGCTGCCCGTCGACGGTCAGCGTGACGTGCAGCCCGGTGGACTCGGCGGACCCCACCAGGTCGCGTACGTCCTCGAGCCCCCGTGGCGGGTTCGGATCGTCGTCGCGCAGCGCCGTCAGCGTCGCGCGCAGCTCGCGGGCCGCCTCGCGTCCGGCCTCCCGGATCGCCAGCAGCGACTCGGGGACCTCCTCGCCGCGCCGCTGGGCCACGTGGACGGCGGCCTCGGACTGGACCTTGATGACCGAGATCTGGTGGGTGAGGGAGTCGTGCAGCTCACGGGCGATGTGGAGCCGCTCGTCGTCGGCGCGGCGCTGGGCCGCGGCCTCGCGGGTGCGCTCTGCCTCGTCGGCACGCCGCTCGGCCTGCCGGAGCGCCTCGCCGGCGGCGCCTGCCGCGATCAGCCAGGCGATCTCGAGGGCCCCGCGCGCCTGCTCGGAGGCCGCGCCGACGTCCCCCGTGGAGGCGTAGGCCACCAGGAACAGCCCGCTCTGCATCACCACCGCGGCGATCACCGTGACCAGCCGATGACCTTCCCGCACCGCGGCGTAGACCGCGACCAGGAACGCGATCACCGCGACGTCGAACCCAAGTGCCTGGAAGGCGAGTCCGCACGCCCCGCTGACCACCAGCACGGCGACGGGCGCCCGGCGACGGACCACCAGGACCAGAGCGCTTGCGACCAGCGCGGCGTAGCCGAGAACGACGTTGCCGGATCCGGGCTGACCACCGCTCAGCGCAGCGGCCACCTGGGCCACGGCCACACCAGCGGCGATGACCCAGTCCCCGACTGTGATCCGCCGCCTGGCCATGCGAGCAGGATATGCCCGCCGTGCCGCCCGCGAGTCCCACTGTCGGAGGACCTCCGGCTACCACGTACGCAGTAGCGGCGGCGCCGAAGAGTCCGCGCCGGCAGGACGACTCCGGCGGCCGCCGACGAGACGATCGAGTCATCCGGTCGACCTCGAACCAAGGAGTCCTCGATGTCCCTGAACGACCTGCTCATCAGCGCCGCCGAACCTGATGTCGGCGCGTACACACTGACCACCGCCCGGCTGTGGGCGACCCTCGCCGCGTTCGTCGGCCTGACCGGAGCGGTGGCCGGCGCAGCGGCGCTGACCCGTGCCGTACGCGGCGTCGGCAACCGTGGCCGCAACGGCGCTCTCGTGGCGCTCGGCTGCGGCGCGATCGCCCTGGTCATCGGCGTCGTCAACCTCCTCGTCGCCGACGGCGGGCCTGGCACCGGCAACGGCGTGGTCGGCGGTGGCATGGCGATCGTCCTCGGCCTCGCCGCCCTGGCCCTGGGCGCCCTCACCCTGACCCGATCGCGCCGAGTCGGCGCGAACTGACCGGATCCGCCGCCGAGTCGGCTCGTCATGACGAGCCGACTCGGCAGGATTTCATGTCAGTTCGAGCCGACTCGGCATCAGGCTCGTTGCAGGAGGACGAGCACCTCGTGGTGGTCGGTGTTGGGGAACATGTCGAGCAGTCGGGCGGAGACGGGACGCAGCGACGGCATGTCGCGCAGGTCGCGGGCGAGGGTGTCGACGTTGCAGGAGGAGTAGACGACGTGCTCGACCCCCGACCGCTCCAGCCAGCCGGCGAGCGCGGAACCGATCCCGCGACGCGGCGGGTTGACGATGACCAGGTCGGGGGCGGAGCCGGCCGAGAGGGCGTACGCCGCGGCATCCCCGGCCACCCAGCTGGTGCCCGGGAGCCCCAGCTCCGCGGCGGTCGAGGCGGCGGCTTCGACGGCCTGCTCGCTGGACTCGACACCGAGCACCTCCCGCCCGGGGGCGGCCACGTGCAGCCCGAAGCCGCCGACGCCGCAGTAGAGGTCCCACACCGACCTCGGCGACGCCGCGGAGACCAGGTCGCGGGCATGGCGGTAGAGCGCGGCCGCGACGTCGGTGTTGGTCTGGAAGAACGAGTGGGGTCGCAGCCGAAGGCCGATCCCGTTGACCTCCATCGTGAGCGCCTCGCGGGCGGTCAGGAAGATCTCCTCGGGGCCCTCGATGACGGCCTTGTGCTCCGGCTGGATGTTCGCCGATGCCACCGCAACCGGAAGCTCGTCCAACAGCGCCGGAAGATGCTTGCGCAGCCGCGCCAGCGCCTCGGTGGACCGGAGCACCCAGCGCACCATCAGCTCGCCCCCCGGAGCCTCGGTGACGATCACGTGCTTGAGCTCACCACGCCGCTCCGGCACCGAGTAGGGGGTCAGCCGCGCTGTCGAGACGAACCGGGACAGGACCGGCAGCGCGGCCTGCAGCCCCGGTGTGTGCAGCCCGCACGCGAGCAGGTCCACCCCGAGACCGTCGTGCGACAGGATCCCCAGCGTCGGTGCCTCCACCGAGCCGGCGACGACCATCTTCGCCTTGTTGCGGAAACCGGCCTCCGGGCTGGAGACCGGTTCCTCCCAACGTACGTCACCCAATCCTGAGGAATTGAGCACAGCGGCGACCCGCCGCTGCTTCTGCGCGAGCTGGTCGGCGTAGGCCATCTCCAGCCAGCGGCAGGAGCGGCAGGCGCCGGAGGTGAAGTAGCCGCAGTCCATCCGTCAGATTCGGCCGCTCAGCATCGCGTTGACGCTGTCGAACGTCGTGGTGCCGGTCTCCTCGGAGACCACGACGAGCATCACGATGACGAAGATGACGTAGGCGACCCAGAAGAGCAGGTAGAGCGCCCCGAAGATCGTTCCGATGAGGCCGGTGATGAAACCGGCCTGAGCGTTGCCGCGCCCGCCGTAGGCCTGCGGATTGGCGTCGATCTCGGCCATCACCCGCTTGCCCTTGATCCATCCGAACGGTGCGACGAAGACGCCGATCCCGCCGCACATGACCGAGAGGCACAGTCCGACGATCCCGAAGACCATCGCCGAGTTGGCCTCGGGGTGCGGAGGAGGCTGCGGGAACCCGTAGGGCGCCGGCTGATAGCCCGGCGGCGGCGTGCTCGTCATCGCTCAGAACTCGCTGTCGTACGAGTCGTAGCCGCTGTCATAGCCTGAGTCGAACCCGCCGCTGACCCCGATGATGACGATGATGACGATGGCGAGGATGCTCAGGATCATCAGGACGGTGCCGATGATGCCGAGGATGAAGCCGGCCTGCGCGTTGCCACGGCCGGTCAGGGCGCCGGCGGCAGCATCGATCCGCTTCTTCGCGGACAGACCCATGAACAGGGCGAAGGGGGAGAGCACGATCGGGAGGCCGCAGAAGAACCCACCCGCGAGCCCGATGATGCCTAGCACCATCGCCGTGGTCGCGCCCGAGTCCGGCTTGCCCACCTGAGCCGAGTACGCAGCCGGAGCGCCGTAGGGCGCCTGGCCGTAGCCCGGCTGATTGCCGTAGCTCGGCTGACCACCGTAGGCCGGCGGCGGAGGCGTCTGTCCGTAGCCAGGCGTCGGCGGCGCCGGCGGCTTCTGGTCGAAGGTCGCGCCACCGTAGGGGTTGGACGGCTGCTCACCGTAGGTCTGGCCGTACATCGGCTGGGTCGGCGCAGGCGGCGTCGAGGCAGGCGGAGTCGAGGCAGGCGGAGTCGCCACCTGGGTCTCGTCGCTCTGGGCCGGCTCGGACGGGGCCGGCGGAGGCGGGGTGGAGGCGTCGGCCGGCTTGTTGGGATCGGGCTGATCGTCGGACGGGTTCGTCATGGCCGACATTCTGTCTTAACTTGCCGGATCCGTGGGGTGCGAGGGCGTGCTCAGCCAGTCGTCGACCTCGGCGAGCAGACCCTTCTTCGTCGATTCGGGCGCGGTCGAGGCGGTGATCGACATCCGCGCCAGGTCGGCGAGGGTCTCGTCGGTGAGCTCGTGGGCCGCCCGCATCGTGGCGTACTGCGCCGCCAGCCGGGACCCGAACAGCAGCGGGTCATCGGCCCCCAGCGCCACGGTCGCACCCGCGTCGAGCAGCTGCGGCAGCGGCACCGACGTCAGATCCGAGTAGACGCCGAGCGACACGTTGGAGGTCGGGCAGACCTCCAGCGCGACGCCCGCCCGCACGATCTCCTCGAGCAGCGCCGGATCCTCGGCAGCGCGTACGCCGTGACCCAGCCGGGTCGCGTGCAGCGACCGCAGCACGGTGCGGATGTGCTCGGGCCCGCGCAGCTCACCGCCGTGCGGCATCAGCCGCAGACCGGCCCGCTCGGCGATCCGGAAGGCGTGGTCGAACTCCTCGGTCCGTCCGCGCCGCTCGTCGTTGGAGAGCCCGAAGCCGACCACACCCTGGTCGACGTACTGTCCTGCCAGGCGCGCCAGCGTGCGCGCGTCCATCGGGTGCCGGGTGCGGTTGGAGGCGATGATCACCGCGATCCCGAGCCCGGTCTCCCGCTCCGCGTCGCGGACGGCGTCCAGGACCAGATCCGTGAACGCGGTGATCCCGCCGAACTTCGCCGCATAGCCCGAGGGGTCGACCTGGATCTCGAGCCACCTGCCGCCGTCGCGTACGTCGTCCTCGGCGACCTCCATGACGAGCCGCCGGATGTCCGCCTCGGTGCGCAGCACCGAGCGCGCCACGTCGTAGAGGCGCTGGAACCTGAACCAGCCCTTCTCGTCGGCCGCGCTCAGCGTCGGCGGCCAGTCGGCGACCAGCTGCTCGGGCAGCCGGATCCCGTCGCGGGCGGCCAGCTCGAGCAGCGTCTCGTGGCGCATCGCACCCGTGAAGTGCAGGTGCAGATGCGCCTTCGGCAGCGTACGTAGGTCGCGTCGGTCGGCACTCATATGCTCAACATTCACGCGAGCAGCTTCTCCGCGGCGGCCAGCTTCACGCACACCGTGACGACCTCCATGGCCCCGCTGACCTGCTCCAACGGCGGGAAGGACGGCGCCAGCCGGATGTTGGTGTCCTCCGGGTCGTGCTTCCCGGGGAACGCCGAACCGGCCGGGGTCAGCGCGACGCCGGCAGCCTTGGCCAGCTCGATCACCCGGGTCGCGGTGCCCGGGAGCACGTCGAGGCTGACGAAGTAGCCACCGGCGGGCTTGGTCCAGGTCGCCACCCCGAGCGCACCGAGCTCGTCGGTGAGCGCGTCCTCGACGGCCGCGAACCGCGGCGCGAGCAGCTCGCGGTGCTTGGCCATGTGCTCACGTACGCCGGCGGCCGACCCGAAGAACTCCGCGTGCCGCAGGTGGTTGACTTTGTCGGGGCCGATCGCGCCGCTGCTGAGGTGGTCGAGCCACCAGGCGACGTTCTCCTTCGAGCCGCCGAAGAAGCCGACGCCGGCACCGGCGTAGGTGACCTTGGAGGTCGAGGCGAAGACCAGCGGACGGTGCGGGTTGCCGGCCGCGTTGGCCAGCGAGACGATGTCGGCGGTCTTGGTCTCGGCCGGGGTCAGGTGGTGCAGCGCGTAGGCGTTGTCCCAGAAGATCTTGAAGTCGGGAGCCGCGGTCGGCATCGAGGTGAGCCGCTCGGCGATCTCCTGCGAGGTGGTGTCACCGGTCGGGTTGGCGTAGGTCGGGACCAGCCACATGCCCTTGATCGTCGGGTCGTCCTTGACCAGGGCGGCGACGGCGTCGGCATCGGGCCCGTCGGCGCGCATCGGCACGGTCAGCATCTCGATGCCGAACCACTCCAGGAGCGTGAAGTGACGGTCGTAGCCCGGCACCGGGCAGATGAACCTCACGGTCTCCTCGCGGCCCCAGGGGCGCTCGCTGTCGACGCCACCGTGAAGCCACAGGTACATCAGCGTGTCGCGCATCATCGTGAGGCTCGAGTTGCCGCCGGCGATGAGCTGGTCGGTGTCCAGGCCGAGGAGCTCGGCGTAGATATCGCGGATCTCGATGCCGCCCGCCAGGCCACCGTAGTTGCGCGTGTCGGTGCCGTCCGGGGCGGTCGTCGTCTTGGGGAGATGGAGCAGGCCGTCGGAGAGGTTGAGCTGGTCCGCGGAGGGCTTGCCCCGGGTCAGGTCCAGCTTCAGGCCCTTGGCCACCAAGTTGTCGTACGCCGTGCGCTGCTCCGTTGCGAACGCTTCGAGTTCCTCGCGCGAGAGCTCGGCGAGGGGACGGGGATCTGAGGTCATGCCAGCAATCCTATGGGTCAACGCACCCCGGTTTTGGAGGGGCCATTGCCCAGTGCGTAGACTCACCGTTGGTGGTCTTCCCACATGGTTAGCCGCGCCCTCAACCGCGCGTCTGATGCAGACCTCCGTAGGGCACTAGCTCAACTGGCAGAGCATCGGTCTCCAAAACCGAAGGTTGGGGGTTCAAGTCCCTCGTGCCCTGCAAAGCCGGACCAGCGATGGAAACGTTTTCGAGAGAAGGTGGCGGCGTGACGGACAGCAAGGCAGTCCCGACTCCGAACGACAAGAAGACGGAGAAGCGCACCAGTCTCCCGACGTTCTACCGCCAGGTCGTGGCCGAGCTCCGCAAGGTCGTCTGGCCGACGCAGCAGCAGCTCACGACGTACTTCATCGTGGTTCTGGTCTTCGTCCTGGTCATGATGGCGATCACCGCGGGCCTTGACCTCGGGTTCGGCAAGTTGATGTTCTGGGTGTTCGGCGGCCGCGACGCGTGATCGCGTGGGCCCCGGCCCGCGGAGCACACCCGAAATACACATTCAACGGTTTGGAGCAGGACGTGTCTGAGCAGGACTACACCGAGGAGACCGAGGTCCTCGAGACGGCCGAGGCCGCCTCCGACGTGCCTGCAGAGGCCGAGTTCGACGAGGCCGGCGAGTCCGGTGACACCGACGACGCCAGCGACGCAGCCGAGGACGAGTCGTCCTTCGACGAGATCGTCGAGGGCGAGGCCCCCGAGGCCGCGGACGACGACCCGCTCGAGGCGTTCCGCCGTGAGCTGTGGGCGAAGCCGGGCGACTGGTTCGTGATCCACACCTACTCCGGCATGGAGAACCGGGTGAAGTCCAACCTGGAGAACCGCATCGTCTCCCTCAACATGGAGGACTACATCCACGAGATCGTGGTCCCCACCGAGGAGGTCCCGGAGATCAAGAACGGCCAGCGCAAGATGGTCAAGCGCACCGTTCTCCCGGGTTACGTGCTGGTCCGGATGGACCTCACCGACGAGTCCTGGGCCGCCGTACGCCACACCCCGTCGGTCACCGGTTTCGTCGGCCACAGCCACCAGCCGGTGCCGCTGTCGATGACCGAGGTCGAGAACATGCTCGCCCCCGCCGTCGTCGCCCAGGCCGAGGCCGAGGCTGCCGCCGCCGGTGAGGCCGCGACCGCCAGCTCCGGCGCCACCGGCACCGCCAAGAAGCCCGTCGAGGTCGTCGACTTCGCCGAGGGCGACTCGGTCACCGTCGTCGACGGCCCCTTCGCCACCCTCCACGCGACCATCACCGAGCTCAACGCCGAGTCCCAGCGCGTCAAGGCGCTCGTCGAGATCTTCGGCCGCGAGACCCCCGTCGAGCTCTCGTTCAACCAGATCGAGAAGGTCTGAGCCTGTGACCTGCGACGAAGTCGCAGGTCACAACGCGAAGAGGTCGAGCGAGCGTCACCGCTGAGCTTGCGAAGCGGTGTAAGCGGGTCGAGGCAGCCAGAGAAGCCACATCACAACGAACGCCCGGGTGTACTAGACCCGGGCGTTCGGCGATTTTCGTACCCTGCCGAGTCGGCTCGTCATAACGCGCCGACTCGGCGTGGGTGACGTCTACGGCAGCGACTTGATCAGCCACTCGACGTACCCGGTGATGTCGGTGACGACTCCGGGGACGGCCGCGTTGGCCTGGGTGACGGTCTTGCCGAGCAGCCGGATGCTGCAGGAGTCGACGGCACGGTTGGTGTCCCAGCCGGCGGCGAGATCGGGGAACCGGGAGGACAGCTCGGCGGCACAGATGCCGCGACGTTCGGAGATCGTGGCCCAGCTGCCGTCGTCGGTGGGCGTAGGGCTGGGGCTGGGGGCCGTCGACGGGCTCGAGCTCGGTTTCGCCGAGGGCTTGGTCCCGGCGCTCGGCTTCGGTGCGGTGGAGTGGTGCTTCTTCTCCGCGGGCTTCTTGTCGGCCCTCTTCGTCGCGTTCGGCCCCGGGCGACCGGAGTTCGGCTCGGCGTGCGCAGGTGCGGCGGCGAGCTCGATGTCGTCACCGCCGTAGGGGCTGTCGGCGTAGCCCTTGGCGATCTTCAAGACGGTGGAGACGTACGCCTCGCTGCGGTTGTAGCGGGTGAGCGCGGCCTGCTTCCCGGCATCGGTGGAGACGTCCTCGTCGCCGGAGCAGAGGTAGAGGGCGGCAGCGAGGGCGGCGTCGTCGATGTCCTGCGGGTCGCGTACGCCGTCGCCATCGCCGTCGACAGCCACCAACGGCCACGTCGAGGGGATGAACTGCATCGGTCCGACCGCTCGGTCGCCGCTGGTGAGCTTGTCGACGGCGCCGGCATCGGTGTCGGGCGCGGGGTCGCCGGCGGCGGTGGTCAGCGCGGGGCCGTAGATGGCGGGGGACGCCTTGCCCGAGTCGTCGAGACGGCTGCTCTTCAGACGCCCGTGGTCGGACTCGACCATCCCGACGGCGGCGAGCAGCGTCCAGTCGAGGGCACAGGCCCGATCGGCGGTGGTGACGACGGCGGCGGCACGCTGGTAGGCGGCCAGTGCCGGCATCGGGATGTCGCTTCCCTGCGCCATCGCGACGGCGATCGTGCCGGTTCGGGCGCCCTTGCGGGCGCCTTGCGCGGGCGCGGGCTCGGTGACGCTCGCGGGCTGGTCGATCACCGACGTCACCAGGGTCTCGCCGCCGGGCAGCGTCACGGGTTCGACCGGATCGAAGCCGGTGCCGGTGGCGGCGGCGGTCCACCCGGCCGAGAGCGCGGCCAGCGGCACCAGTGCGGCGAACATGGACAAGCGACGTCGATTGAACAATTGAGCTCCCTTTGTAAATCCCGGGGGGAGTATGCCAAGGGGAGTGGTGGCCGTCACTCGGGGGGTCCCGCTCAGTGGTCCGCACCGCGCTGATTTCGTGAACCCGGACGGATCACGGACAATTGACCAGTTGCGAGAGCAACACAGCAGGTGGCAGAGGCCGCAACGTACCAGCGGCTTCGTCATGACCACGAGAAGGAAGAGATCTCAAGAATGCCTCCGAAGAAGAAGATCGCAGCGCTCGTCAAGGTGCAGCTGCAGGCTGGTGCCGCGACCCCGGCCCCGCCGGTCGGTACCGCGCTCGGCCCGCACGGCGTCAACATCATGGAGTTCTGCAAGGCGTACAACGCCCAGACCGAAGCCATGCGCGGCAACGTGATCCCCGTCGAGATCACCATCTACGAGGACCGCAGCTTCACCTTCATCACCAAGACCCCGCCGGCCGCTGAGCTGATCAAGAAGGCCGCCGGCCTGAAGAAGGGCTCGTCCGTCCCGCACAAGGACAAGGTCGGCAAGCTGACCAAGGACCAGGTGCGCGAGATCGCGACGACCAAGCTTCCTGACCTCAACGCGGAAGACATCGACGCCGCGATGAAGATCGTCGAGGGCACCGCCCGTTCCATGGGCGTCACCACCGACTGATACGTGGGAGAGCCGCGCTGGCTCGCTAACCACATCTCCTCTTAACTACCTAAGGAATCACCATGCAGCGCAGCAAGACCTACCGCGCGGCGTCGGAGGCGTTCGACAAGAACGAGCTCTACGCCCCGCTGGCCGCGATCAAGATCGCCAAGTCCACCAGCAAGAAGAAGTTCGACGAGACCGTTGACGTCGTCATGCGTCTCGGCGTCGACCCCCGCAAGGCCGACCAGATGGTGCGCGGCACCGTCAGCCTGCCCCACGGCACCGGTAAGACGATGCGCGTCATCGTCTTCGCCGCTGCTCCGGACAAGGCCGAGGCCGCTCGCGAGGCCGGCGCGGACGTCGTCGGTGGCGACGACCTCATCGAGAAGGTCTCCGGTGGCTGGCTCGACTTCGACGCCGTCGTCGCGACCCCCGACATGATGGGCAAGGTCGGCCGCCTCGGCCGCGTGCTCGGCCCCCGTGGCCTCATGCCGAACCCGAAGACCGGCACCGTCACCCCGGACCCGGCCAAGGCCGTGACCGACATCAAGGGCGGCAAGATCGACTTCCGGGTCGACCGTCACGCCAACCTTCACTTCATCATCGGCAAGGCCTCCTTCTCCGAGGCCCAGCTCGCTGAGAACTACGCCGCTGCTCTCGAGGAGGTGCTTCGTCTGAAGCCGTCCTCCTCCAAGGGCCGCTACCTGAAGAAGGTCACCCTCTCGACCACCATGGGCCCCGGTGTCCAGGTCGACCCCAACCGCATCAAGAACGTCGCGGGTGAGGACGAGGCCTGAGCCTGCGACCCTGTGAGGAACGAACAGGGTCGCAACGCGAGGGGATCGAGCGAGCGCAGCGGCTGAGCTTGCGAAGCCGCGAAGCGGGTCGAGATCCACGTCGCAGGGCGCAGTCCCCTGATCCTCCTGTCGCATCGATGGCCCGCCACCCCGAGGGGTGGCGGGCCATTGTCGTATAAAGCGTCGTAGAGTTCGGCGCATGAATCTGCGGAAGCTTGCTGCTGCCCTGACCGTTCCTGCCCTGGGGCTGGCGCTCGCCGCCTGCGGTGGCGGCGACGAAGGTGGCACCTCGACATCGGGTGCGAAGCTGGTCAAGGCCGACACCCTGACCATCTGCACGCACCTTCCCTACAAGCCGTTCGAGTTCAATGAGGGCGGCGAGGTCGTCGGCTTCGACATCGACGTGCTCAAGGTCGCGGCCGACGCGGAGAAGCTCGAGACCGAGGTCGTGAACATCGGTTGGGAGACCATCGTCTCGGGTGAGGCGCTCAACTCCGGCAAGTGTGACGTCGCCGCAGGCGCGATGACGATCAACGAGGAGCGCGAGAAGGTCATGGACTTCACCGAGCCCTACTTCGAGGCGACCCAGGCCCTGATGACGAAGAAGGGCTCCGGTTACGCCTCGCTTGAGGACCTGGCTGGCAAGACCGTCGCTGTCCAGGAGGCGACTACCGGAGCCGAGTATGTCAAGCAGAACGCTCCCAAGGACGCCAAGATCATCACCCTCGAGGACTCCGCGCTGATGATGCAGGCGGTCAAGTCCGGCAAGGCCGACGCAGGCGTCAACGACAACGGATTGCTCTACGACTTCGTCAAGGACAACCCTGATGTCGAGGTGACCAGTGAATTTCAAACTGGCGATGCGTACGGCTTCTCGGTCAAGAAGAACGGCAACGACAAGCTCCTCGACGTGCTCAACAAGGCCATCAACGACAAGGCCGCCTACGACGAGGTCTACAAGAAGTGGTTCGGGGAGGCTGCCGCCCAGTGACGGGCACGGCCGTAGTTCCCAAGAAGCGGATGTCGCCGCGCAAGCGCGCGGCGCTCGTCCGCTACGTCCAGTACGCCCTCCTCCTGCTGCTGGTCGTGGTCCTGGCCCTGATCGCGGACTGGGGTGAGATCCGGCGCGCGTTCCTCGACCTGGACATCGCGCGGGCACAGCTCCCCGATGTCATCGTGATCGCCCTCAAGAACACGATCATCTACACCGCCTGCGGCTTCGCCTTCGGGCTCGCGCTCGGCCTGGTGCTGGCGCTGATGCGGCTCTCGAGCGTCGGTCCCTACCGGTGGATCTCCACCGGCATCATCGAGCTCTTCCGTGGGCTGCCGGCGCTGGTGGTCTTCCTGGTGCTCGGCCTCGGCCTGCCGTTGGCCTTCGGACTGAACCTCGGCAACCTGGTTACGGTGACGCTGGCGCTCGGTCTGGTCGGTGGCGCCTACATGGCGGAGACGATCCGGGCGGGCATCCAGGCGGTGCCGAAGGGGCAGTACGAAGCGGCACGCACGCTTGGTATGACCCACACCCGGGCGATGGTCACCATCGTGATCCCGCAGGCGTTCCGGATCATCCTGCCGCCGCTGACCAACGAGCTGATCCTGCTCACCAAGGACTCCTCGCTGGTCTACATCCTGGGGTTGTCGCTGGACGAGTACGAGCTCACCGCCTTCGGTCGCGAGGCGATGAACGCCAACGCCAACCTGACCCCGATGGTCACGATCGCGCTGTGCTACCTGCTGATCACGGTGCCGCTCTCGATCGTCGTACGCCGCATGGAAGCCAAGTCCGGGAAGGCCCGCTGATGACCCAGACCGAGACGACACCGGCTGCCGACCGCGGCGCGGCGGTAATCGACGTACAGAACCTGCACAAGTACTTCGGCGACAACGAGGTGCTCAAGGGCATCGACTTCCACATCGGCCGGGGCGAGGTGGTCTGCGTGGTCGGGCCCTCCGGGTCCGGGAAGTCGACGTTGCTGCGCTGCGTGAACCTCCTCGAGCAGCCGACCAGCGGCACGATCCTGGTCGAGGGCGAGGAGATCACGGATCCGGACGCCGACGTGGATGCGCTGCGGGCACGGATCGGGATGGTCTTCCAGCAGTTCAACCTGTTCCCGCACATGACCGCGCTGCGCAACCTGACGGTCGCTCAGGAGAAGGTGCTCAAGCGCGGCCGGGCCGAGGCCACGAAGATCGCCCGGGCCAACCTGGAGAAGGTCGGGCTCTCGGACAAGGCCGACGCCTACCCTGCCCACCTCTCCGGCGGCCAGCAGCAGCGCGTCGCCATCGCGCGGGCGCTGTCGATGAACCCCGACATGATGCTCTTCGACGAGCCCACCTCCGCGCTCGACCCCGAGCTCGTCGGCGACGTCCTGGCCGTCATGAAGGACCTGGCTGCCGAGGGTATGACCATGATGGTGGTGACCCACGAGATGGGCTTCGCCCGCGAGGTCGCCGACAAGGTCGTCTTCATGGACGGCGGCGTGATCGTCGAGGAGGGCCTCCCGGCCGACGTCCTCAGCAACCCCCAGCACGAGCGCACCCAGGCATTCCTCTCCCGGGTGCTCTGAGGCACGGATGCTCACCGAGTTACCTCGGTCCGCCTGCGCTTCCCTCGTGGAACTCCGCGAAGGAAGCAGGCGCTGACCGAGTTACCTCGGTGAGCAGACGGCCTCGACCGGCGAGGTGACGACCGCGAGGCCGAGGCAGAGCCCCGCACCTGCTAACCAGACCGTCGGTGTGCCGAGCGACATCAGCCCGGTAGCGAGCATCGGCCCGATGGTCTGCGCGATCCCCCAACAGGTCCCGTACGCCGCCAGGTAGCCCGCCCGCGAGCCGTCCGTGGCCGCCAGGCCGGCTACGAGCGCGATCGGTGGGCCAAGCAGAAGCACCTCGCCGAGGGCCACGATCGCCGAGCCGACCGCGAGCAGCGGCATCGGTGCTGCGTACGCGATGACGGCGAAGCCGACAGCCATCAGGACCAGTCCTGCGCGGATGAGCGTGAAGGGCCGGGCGGCGGCGCCACGGAGCAGACGCTGGCCGGCGATCGTGACCAGCGCCGCGACCACGAGCAGCCAGCCGGTGGCCGCGGCGTCGTGCCCGCGGGCGGAGACGGTGAGCGGGAGAGCGATCGTGCTCAGGATCCAGGCGGTGGCGAATCCGGTGCCGAGCGCGAGCATCGTCAGGAGCCGGCGGTCCCGCCAGGGGCTCGGCCCGGACCGCGGTGGACGCCCACGCCGCGTCGTGGTGTCAGGCACGAGTGCGAGGACGAGAACCGCGGCGCACAGACACGTGATCGCGTCGGCGACGAAGAGCAGGCGCAGGTCGATGCCGCCCACGAGGGCGGCCAGTGCTCCTGCCGCCACGCCGACGACAGCCATCGCTGCGCCGAAGAGTCCGTACGCCTGCGGCCGTCGCTCGACCTCCACCGACTCCGCGATCAGCGCCTGGGAGGCGGGCTCGTAGATCTCGTACGCCAGCCCGAGCAGCGTCGCGCCGACCAGCGCACCGACGATCCCGGGGGATGCGGCGATGGCCAGCTGGGCGACAGCGCAGGCGAGGAGTCCTGCGACGATGGTCGGCCGGCGGCCCACCGTGTCGGCCATCCATCCGCCGAGCAGCCGCGAGGGGATGGTGGCGACACCGAAGGCTGTCACGACGGCACCGGCCGTGGCGAGGGAGGCGCCATGCACCTCGACCAGCGCGACCGCCAGGAAGGCCATGGCGAAGGAACCCAGCCGGTTGACCGCTCGGGCGATGACCAGCACGACGAGGGATCGCGGCCACCGTGTACCTCGGTGACTGGTCAATGGTTGAATGACGGTCATGGCTGAGACGGTAGGACCCGAAGTCATGACTGGTCAAATACATTTCGACAGTCACGTGCATACGGTGACCGAGCAGGCCTGCAAGCTCGTCAACGCCCTGACCCCCGGGCATGACGGCACCCACTCGGTGCAGCCGCCTCCCTCCGGCCGGCGTGCGCAGGTCGTGAGTGACCTGCTGGCACGCCCCGACTACCAGCCCCAGGTCGAGGAAGCCGATGCCGACGGGATGGTCGTGCTCGCCGAGTCCCTCCGCGTCGTGTTCGAGGCAGCGGCCGGCGGCGACCTCGACACCGCCGCCACCGCGGTCAACGCGCTCATGCGCGAGATGGGCTCGGTCCCGCAGCTCGACCGGGCCCGCGGGGGAGGTTGGGCCCTGCACTTCCACGGACGCGACCCCGGCCTCGTCGTCGGCTGGGGCGCGGGAATCGCCGCCGGCCTCGCGCTCGCGATCGGCTCCGACCTGGCCGGCCGCCTCGGCGTCTGCCAGGCGGACCCGTGCGACCGCGTCTTCGTCGACACCTCCAAGAACGCTGGCCGCCGCTTCTGCTCCACCCGCTGCCAGAGCCGAGTGAAGGCGGCCGCCCATCGCGCCCGCCAGAAGTAGCTCGGGACGTTCTCTAGAGTTGCCGCGTGCGAACCGATCCCGGGGTTGACTGCTCTGCCGCGCTCGAGTGGGTCGAGGAGGTGCTGGGGGAGCGGGTCGCCGAGGTGCGACGCCTCTCTGGTGGCTGGACCTCGACCATGCTGGCGCTCACGGCGGGCGAGCACGACCCGGTGGTGCTCCGGCTGATGACCAACGAGCCGTGGCGTACGCACGGCGAGCCGCTGACCACGCGGGAGAGCGAGATCCAGCGGATGCTCGCGACCACGGAAGTGCCGGCGCCCCGATCGCTCGCGCTCGACGCCAACGGTGAGCGCTGCGGGCACCCTGCCCATCTGATGACGCTGCTCCCGGGCGCGATCGAGCCACAACGCGACGATGATGCTTCGCTCGCGCGGCTCGCGGAGCTGCTCGCGAGCATCCACGCGATCGAGCCGACGATCGACGTACGCAGCTACCAGTCGTGGGCCTGGGAGGCGAAGTTCGTCGTCCCTGCCTGGGCGAGCGACAAAGGTCTATGGGAGGACGCGTTCGCACTGTTGCGCACCGAGCCCCCGGCGTACGACCCCTGCTTCATCCATCGCGACTTCCAGCCGCGCAACGTGCTGTGGGACGGCGGGGAGATCACGGGTGTCGTCGACTGGGTGGAGACGTCGATCGGCCCCGCCTGGCTGGACGTGGCGCACTGCGCGACCAATCTGGCCATCGTGCACGGCACGGAGACGGCGGACCGGTTCGCCGATGCGTACGCCGGGACGACCGGCCGCCCGGCACAGCCCTACTTCGACGTGATGGACGTCGTCGGCTTCCTCCCGCCTCCCGGCAGGCAGTCGTTCCTGACCGACCGGGCCGAGCTCGTCCGCCTGGAGGAGAGACTCGCGGCGGTGCTGCCGCGCTGCCAGTAGGGTCTGCGACGTGCCGACCCCTGAGGAATACTTCGTGACGCTCGGTGTGCTGCAGGCCGAGTTCGTGGCCGCGCTGAAGCAGGCCGACCCGGACGTGCCGGTTCCGTCCTGCGATGACTGGTCGATCGGCGATCTGGCCGATCACCTGGCCGGGGTGCACCACTGGGCGGCGGCGATGGCGCGCGACGAGGACGAGGATCCGCTGCCGGTTCCGTTGGACCTGGTCGCGGCCTACGAGGAGCAGGCGGCCGAGCTGCGCGAGACGCTCTCGGCGCTGGGTCCGGAGGCGACCGGCCGGATCCTCAACGGGCTGACCGAGGACGGCTGTGGTCCGGTCTCGTTCTGGTTCCGGCGTCAGGTGCACGAGACCCTCGTCCACCTCTGGGACATCCGGGCTGCGCTCGGTCTCGCCGCACCCGAGGCGACGCCGGAGCTCTGGGCCGACACGGTCGACGAGGTGCTGACCGTGATGTACCCGCGGCAGGTCGCCCTGAAGCGCACGCGAAAGGTCGTCACCCGCATCGAGCTGACCGCGACCGACATCGACCGGTCCTGGGCGATCGGCGCTCCGAACGCGGTGCAGAAGGTGTCCGTCACCGGGTTCGCTCGTGACCTGGCACTGCTGCTCTGGGGGCGTACGTCGCCCCGGTTCGCCGAGCTGACCGTCATCGGTGACGAGGCGGCCCTGGCCGAGGCACTCTCACGTGCGCTCGTCCCGTAGCCGAGCCTGTAGCCGAGCCTCTAGCCGGGTACGGTCCGCGCGGCCGGTCCAGTAGCCGACCCAGACCGCCCCGGCGAGCGAGAAGAGCCCGAGCGCGACGGGGGCAGCGGCGATCGAGAAGAGCGCGGCGAGCCCCGAGACCAGGAGGGGTCCGCCGGTGTTGCCGAGGTCGCCGCACAGCCGCCAGCCGCCGAGGAACTGGGCGCGTCCGTCCTCAGGCGCGGCATCGGCGCCCAGCGTCATCACGATCCCCGAACCGAGGCCGTTGCCGATGGCGATCAGCGCCATCACCGCGCCCAGGCTGAGCGCGTCGTGGGTGAGCGGGAGCAGCAGGCAGCCGAGGCCGACGGCGACCACGACCGGGATCGCCACGACCTGACGCCCGCGGTGGTCGAGCAGCCAGCCGCCGGGGAGGGTGAGGGCGATGTCGACCAGAGCCGCCCCGGCGAAGAGCAGGGAGACCACCGAGGCCTCGAGGTGGATGTGGTCGGCCCAGAGCGGGAGCAGCCCGGTGCGTACCGAACGCGAGATCCCGATGATCACCACCGCCACCCCGAGCGTGGCGAAGGTCCGGCGGTGGGTCCACAGCACGCTGCGTACGCTCAGATGCCCCTGCTCACGCGAGCGGGTTCGGCCGAGCTCGGGCATCCAGCCGCCGATCACCGCCGAGCACAGCGACATCGCGGCCGCGAACAGGAAGACCACGGGGAGGCCGAAGAGGTGGATGAGCCCGGCGCCGATCAGCGGCCCCACGAAGACCCCGAGCCGGAACGACCCGCCCAGCAGCGACATCGCCCGTGCCCGGTGGGAGAGCGGGGTCGCGTCGATGAGGAAGCCCTGCCGCGCGATCAGGAACGCCGTCCAGCTCATCCCGCTCACGAACACGGCGATGGCGAGCACGGCGACCGAACTGCTGAGGAACGCCACGGTCATCGCGACCGCGTCGAGAGCTCCGGCGCCCATGAGCGTCCGACGTTCACCGATCCGCGCCACCAGCGACCCGGCGGGCAACGAGGTCGCCAGCGACCCGATCCCGAGCAGCGCGACCACGAAGGCAGCCATGGAAGCATCCGCCCCGAGATCGGAGGCCCGAAGCGCCAGGACCGGCATCGACGCACCGTGCCCCATGGCGCTGACGATCGAGGGCGCGTACGCCACCAGGGCGATGTCTCGGAACCGGAACTCCTCCGTGGTCGTCTCCGTCGTCACCCCTTTACTCTGCCTGATTCGTTACCGAGGCTCACTATTTGAACGCCGGTCGAGCCGTCACCCCCGTCGGCCGAAACGGCACCGCCGTGCCCATTCGGCCGACGCGGGTGACGCCTCGGCGGGGGATCGTCACCAGCGGGAGTGGACGGCCTCGCGGAAGTGGGTGTCGTAGATCCGGCGTACGCCGGAGAGCAGCTCGTCGGAGAGCGGCGGGAGCGAGCCGGCGGCGGAGTTGGCGTGGGCCTGGGACGGGTTGCGGGCGCCGGGGATGACGGTGGTGACGCCGGGCTGCTGGGCCACCCAGGCGAGGGCGACCTGCGCGGGCGTCGCGCCCTGGGGGCCGTGCTCGGCGACCAGGGCGGCGAACTCCTGTGCGGCCCTGACCCCGGTGGCGAAGTCGACACCGGAGAACGTCTCGCCGACGTCGAAGGCCTCACCGTGGCGGTTGTAGGAGCGGTGGTCGTCGGCGGCGAAGGTCGTCGACTCCGAGTAGCGCCCGGACAGCAGCCCGGAGGCCAGCGGCACCCGCGCGATGATCCCGACGCCGGCCTCCGCGGCAGCCGGAAGCACGAGATCCAGCGGCTTGAGCCGGAACGCGTTCAGGATGATCTGGACCGAGGCCACGTTGGGACGCGCGATGGCGGAGAGCGCCTGGTCACACGTCTCCACACTGACGCCGTACGCCGCGATGACCCCCTCGGAGACCAGCGTGTCCAGGGCGTCATAGGTGGCCGAGGAGTCGATCGTCTCCGACGGCGGGCAGTGCAGCTGGACCAGGTCGATCGTGTCGACCCCGAGGTTGGTGCGCGAGCGGTCCAGCCACTCGCGGAAGGCGGCGAGCGTGTAGTTCGAGGGCACCTGCTCGACCCGGCGTCCCATCTTCGTCGCGACGAAGATGCCGTCCTGCGACCGCAGGAACCGTCCGATCACCTGCTCGCTCCGGCCGTCCCCGTAGACGTCGGCGGTGTCGAGGAAGGTCACCCCGTCGCCCACCGCGGCCTCGAGCACCGCCAGGGCGTCCGACTCGCTGACCTCGCCCCAGTCGGCGCCGAGCTGCCAGGTGCCGAGACCGATGACCGACGCCGAGCGACCGATCCTTCCGAAGCTGTGGCTGTCCATGCGGCCAACGTACTGGAGCCCGCCGATTTGGCGGCGCCCCGCGGCGTACGCATAATTGTTCTTCGAAACCAGAGACCGCCGGTTGTCAGGTGCGCATGCACTCGATCGAAGGTTCCGCAGGATGCGGACGGCCAGCGTAGGTGAAGAGCAAGACGAGATCGTACGTCACGCCCTGAGCCTGCGCTCGGGGCGTTTGTCATGCAGGGCCCTCGCCGGTGGGATCGATTCCCGGAAGAAGGAGACCCATGGCGCGGGCTGACAAGCAGGCTGCCGTTACCGAGATCGCTGACGAGTTCAGCGCCTCGAGCGGTGTCGTGCTGACCGAGTACCGTGGTCTCACCGTCGGCGAGCTGAAGACTCTTCGTCGCTCGCTTGGTGAGAGCGCTAACTACGCCGTGGTCAAGAACACGCTGGCCAAGATCGCTGCCTCTCAGAGCGGCATCGAAGGCTTCGATGACCTGCTGACCGGCCCGACCGCGATCGCCTTCATCAAGGGTGACGTCGTCGAGGCGGCCAAGGGTCTGCGTGACTTTGCCAAGGCCAACCCCAACCTTGTCATCAAGGGCGGGTACCTCGACGGCAAGGCCATCGACGCTGCTGAGGTTGGCAAGCTTGCCGACCTCGAGTCGCGCGAGGTCCTGCTCGCCAAGCTTGCGGGCGCGTTCACCGCGTCGCTGTCGCAGGCGCTGTACGCCTTCAACGCTCTGCCCTCGAAGACCGCGCAGCTCGCTGCCGCTCTCGAGGCCAAGGCCGCGGAGGACCCCTCGATCCTCGCAGGTGGTGCCGCTGAGCCGGCTGCCGCCGAGGAGGCTCCGGCCGAGGCCTGATGGTCCCGGTCGTAACTAACCACCACCTGTAACCCGGTTCGCTGCGTACTCAACCAACAACGCAACGGGCCACCACGAAAGGAAATGCCATCATGGCGAAGCTCTCCACCGACGAGCTGCTCGACGCTTTCAAGGAGCTCACCCTCATCGAGCTCTCCGAGTTCGTCAAGGCCTTCGAGGACACCTTCGGTGTCACCGCTGCCGCTCCGGTCGCCGTTGCCGCTGCCGGCGCCCCGGGTGCCCCGGCCGCCGCCGCCGAGGAGGCCAAGGACGAGTTCGACGTCATCCTCGAGTCCGCTGGTGACAAGAAGATCAACGTCATCAAGGAGGTGCGCGCTCTGACCTCCCTCGGTCTGAAGGAGGCCAAGGAGCTCGTCGAGGGCGCCCCCAAGGCTGTCCTCGAGGCCGCCAACAAGGAGACCGCTGACAAGGCGAAGGAGGCCCTCGAGGCCGCCGGCGCCACGGTCACCGTCAAGTGATCTGAGGGCTTCGGCCCTTGAACCCGGGCTCGGCGGACTCCGCCGGGCCCGGGTTTCTCTACATCGTGGATACAGTTCCGCAACAGATCGGTCAGGCTGCAGCGCAGCACTGGGATCGTTCGAACGGTGGGTGGCTACTCCTGAGTAGCCACCCACCGTTTGTTTCGTTATCTTGAACACACACCGGGCGCGAAAGGTCGCAATCCGACCGTCGATGTGTTGGCTGGGGGAGTTCGTCTCGGGTGGTGATCACCGTCATCGTTCGCAGGCCACTATGGTTTACAAAAGTGTGACGCGTGTCGCAGGAAGTGCGTAACCCCCGTCACACTCTGCCGTTAGTCGGGCAGTAGGGGACTTGAGGGAGACCCCCGCGAACAGGAAGGGAGCCGGCCCGGATGGGTGTAGACGTAAAGATCGAAGGGCTGACCAAGAGTTTTGGTAAGCAGCTCATCTGGAGAGATGTCACGCTGACGCTGCCTGCGGGTGAGAT
>NZ_JBEYUV010000037.1:0-61485 GCF_040643685.1 Nocardioides sp. NPDC047086 | reverse complement strand
ACTCAACGTCGCCACAGCTCACTCGGCGGACTCCCACCGATCAGCCGCCTGTGACCAACGTGTTGACCGGGTACAGCTAGGCGGAGGCGTGTCGAAACCAACACATCACGCGAGCGTACGAACCTTCAGCGCCGTCTCCCCGTCCGGCCCGACGGCGTAGGCGACCCCGTCGGGCCGCTCGCTGATCGCCTCGATCAGCTCGCCGTCGCGCCACAGCAGGGCAACCCCGTCATCGGCCGCGTAGCCCGCGGGCAGCGCCCCGGAGCCGACGAACCGGACGTACGTCTCGCGCCGGTCCGCCTCGCCGAGGTAGTGCGGGCAGAACGAACCGGGGAGGAAGCCCAGCCCGTCGGGGAGTGGGGCGGTGGGGCCGAACGAGTCGGTCGAGGAGGCCTCGTACCAGCAGTTGGCGCCGGCCGAGATCCCGGCCAGGATCGTGCCGCCGGCGGCGGCCTTCTCCAGCAGCGCGGGCAGTCCGTGCAGCCGCCACACCGCGAGCAGGTTGGCCGTGGACCCGCCGCCGACGTAGACGATGTCCTGGTCGAGTAGCTGCTCGAGCCCGTTGATCGGGAGCTCGTGACCCTCCGGTGCCTTGTTGAACAGCGACAGGATCTTCGCCTCCGCCCGGTCGGCGTACGCGGTGAGGAACTTGTCGTGATAGCTGTCGGCGTCGCCGCTCGCGGTGCCGATGAAGCAGACCTTGGGCCGCTCCTTGCCGCTCAGCCGGTTCAGCTCCGCATCGAGCGGCGAGAAGTCGCGCCCGTGCACCTCCGGCATCGAGAAGCCGCCACCGCCCAGGGTCAGGATCGTTCCGCGCATGGGGTGAGTGTAGGGACACAGAAGGCCCCGCCGGACAGGGTTTCTTCCGGCGGGGCCTCTGCAGGTGTGACTGCTACTTGACCTTGACGGTCACCGTCTCGGTGATCGCCTCGTTCTTCCTGTCACCCGAGTAGGCCACCTGGTAGGTGTGCGTGCCGCGGCTCGCCCGGAAGGTCGCCTCCTCCCACTTCAGGCGGAACCGGCCGACGCGCTTGCCGTTCTCGCTGACGACGATCTCGCCGGAGGCGCGCTCGCCGTCGACGGTGATCTCGACCTTGCCCTTCTTGGGCGAGGTGGCGGAGATCTCCGGGACCGCCTTCTCGGTGCAGTAGCTCACCGAGACGTTGTCGACGGCCCAGCCCTCGACGCCGTTGCAGCCGTCGCGAGCCATGTCGAAGCGGAACCGCACCTTGTCACCGGCGTCGGCGACCGCGTCGAGATCGATGATCGACGTGCCCCACTGGCCGGTGAACTTGCCACCGTCGGTGCCGGTCCAGGCACGCTGACCCTCGAGGTAACCGCTTCCCTTGGCCATCGTCCCGCCGGGCGCGTTGAACAGGTATGCAGCCTGGTCGACGAGCGCGAAGTCGCCGCCGTTGACCGACACCTTGACGTTGCCGCCGTCCCACGTCGACTCGGTGCGTACCGAGTGGTCGAAGGTGAACCGAGGCGTCAGACCCTTGGGCACGGTGATCTCCGGGGAGATCAGGCCGTTGCGGCTGGTGATGTCACCGGCCGGGTCACCGCACTGGCCGGCAACGGGGTCGGGGCCCCACGCCGCCTTGGTCTCGTTGCCCTCGACGTCGCTCAGGGTCTCCCAGGGGTAGTCGTTCCCGGGGACCAGGGACTCGGCGTCCTGGGTCCAACCGGTCAGACCGTCCTCGAAGTCCTCGGTGTAGGTGGTGACCTCGTTGGTGCCCTCACCACACAGGGCGGGGGTGTTCGGGTCGAGCATCGGGCCGAAGTTGCACTGGACGGGCTCGTCGGCGAGCTCGGTCGCAGTGTTGGCCGCCACGACCGACAAGCAGTCCGTAGCCGTGATCGGCTCCAGTGCCGGAGCCTCGGCCTCGCCACCCGGAGTCTCGCCGCCGCCGGTCTGCGGCGTCGAGGTGCCCAGGGTGAGCTTCTTGAGCGTGGTCACACCGGTCAGGTCGGCGCACGAGGAGACCATCGCCTGGGCGTACTCGGGGAAGCCCGAGGTCGGCGTCAGGTAGTTGGTCTGGGCGTGCCAGATCAGGTTGGCCGCCTTGTCCAGGCCGATGCCCGCCACGGTGGCGCCGTTGAAGGAGCCGCCGTCCACGAGCAGGGCGTAGTGGTGGTTGATGACACCCGAGTTGGTGTGCACGCCGCCGGAGTCGGTGGCCCCGTCGCAGTGGTACTCCTCGTCGGAGACCTTGCCCGGGTCGCCGTAGCAGTTCGGGTTCCACATGTCGCGGATCGCGCCGCCGAAGGCGGTCGAGTCCTCACCCATCAGCCAGCGGGTGGACTCATCGGTGTTGGTGGTCTGCGAGATCGTCGCCGTAGCCGATCCGGCCGTGCGCACCTTGTCCGCGTGAGTCTTGTCGATCATGACGCCGGGGATCGTCGAGGTGCCGGTCATCGTGCCGGGCGCGGCTGCCGAGTTGTTGCCGACCACCAGGCCGGCCGCACCGGCAGCGGCGGCGTTGTCCACCTTGATCTGGAACGAGCACGTGCCGCGGTCGACGTAGGCCCACTTGCCGGCGACGTCGGCGGTGTTGGAGTAGGCCGTGCAGCCGTCGGTCTCGGACGGGCCTTCGGTGTTGGCTGCATCGCGGGCGACCACGATGTTCGCGGTCACCGGAGAGGCGAACGTGTCGGCAGCGGTCCAGGAGGCCGATGCCACCTGGCACAGGCCCGCAGCGTCTTCCGGCGCCGTGATCTCGAACCTCACCCGAGCGGGCGACGAGGTCGAGCAGGAACCTGAGGCGCGCTTGACCTCCTCGGAGCTGTCGTTCTCACGCGCGTTGATGAAGTCGACCGTGTTGCCCCACATGTCGGAGTAGGCCTCGTTGAGCGCACCCGGCTGCCACTGGTAGATCAGGCCGGAGGTGTACTCCGTGTAGGCGTGGCCCCACTCGTGGGCGACCACGTCGTCGGAGGTGACCCCGGAGCAGTAGTTGGTGGTCGCGCCGTTCCAGTTGGCGTTCGGGCACGAGATCGCCGGGTCGTTGTTGACCGTGACCATCTTCGCGCCGGCGCCGTCGTAGGAGTCGCGGCCGAAGGTGTTCTTGTAGAGCCAGTAGGACTCACCCGTGGTGGCGACCTCGTTGGCCTGGTCCTGGTCGAGCGTGCCCGGGAAGGCGTCGTTCTCGTTCCAGACGGTCGCGTCGTCGCCGGTGTCGGGGGTGTTGTGCTTCTCGACGAGCTCACGGTCGGTGGCCGAGTGGAGCACCGAGTAGCGGTTGACCGGCTTGCCGCTCGCGGCGTCGAGGACGACGGTCTCGCGCACGGTCGACTGGTTGGACACCTCGACGACCCAGGCGAGCAGGCTCTTGCCGCTCACGCCCTGGGCGGCGCCCATACGGTAGATGTTGAGGTCGGCCTTGACGACCTCGACGCCGGTGGTGTCCACGGTGCTGTCGGCGTGGGCGTCGGCGGGCTTCGACTTGACCAGCTCGAGCGCCTTGGCCTTGGCCTTCTCCTTGGACCAGGCCGGGGTCGTGCTGAGGTCGAGGTCCGGGGCGGCGAAACCGTTGACCGAGGTCAGGTCGCCGGCCTTGTCGACGTGGGCCTTCAGGACGCCGCCGAAGACCGGCACGTCCTGGTAGGTCTGCTCGAACTCGACCGTCCACCCGGCCGGGGTGGTGCTGACCTTCGACTGGTCGAGCTGGCCGGCCTCGGCACCGAAGACCGAGGCGTACTTGTCGAGGTACTTGCGTGCCTTCGCGGCCGCCTCCGACTTGCTGTCGGCGCCGACGCCGGGCAGCAGGTCGCCCTTGGTGGACGCGAAGCCGATCAGGCCGGTGGCGCCCTCCTTCTTGAGCGTCACGGTCTGGTCGGCATCTGCCTTGAGCTGGTCGATGCCGCCGGGATCCGGCTTCGCGGCGACGGCGGCGACCGGTGTGATCACCAGGCCTGCCGCGACGAGCGCAAGGCTGATTCCTTGCTTTCCGAGCTTCACGGGTTGCTCCTCTCGGGGTCTCGCCGCGTCAGGTCGCGGCGATTTCGCATCGTAGAGATATTTGCGACGAAGAGGGGCGCAAACGCCAATCACGAGTCCGAAACGATTCGCCCTCGGGAGATTCTCAGGGGAGGCCCTCAGGGGAGATCTAAGGTAGTTGCCCGATGTGCGGGCCTACCTCAGGAGCAGATTCTCGAGGGGTGCCCTTGGAGATCATCCCGCCTTTGTACGCCGCCGGCCTGCCGTGCCACGGAGACGACTCAGCCTTGTGGTTCTCAGAGTCCCCCGCCGCCCTCGAGGTGGCCAAAGACCGCTGCCTCGACTGCCCCGTCATGCGCGAGTGCCTCTCGGGTGCATTGGCGCGTGCCGAGCCCTGGGGCGTGTGGGGCGGCGAGATCGTCGAACGCGGCCAGGTGGTCACCCACAAGCGTGGCCGCGGCCGACCCCGCCGCCAGGCTGCCTAGGACTGGTCGTGCGCTGACTCCAGGCCCAGGCTCGCGGCGAGGTTCGCGACCTGGGCGGGGGAGGCGTACGCCTCGATCTCGGTGATCCGGCCGTCGACCACCGTGAAGGCCATGACGCTGTAGAGCTTGCCGTGGAAGGTGATCGCGACGCCGGCGGAGCCGTTGACGAGGGCCGCGTGGGTGACGCGGTCGGCGTGGGCGTACATGACGGCGTTGCCCGCCACCTTCGCTGCTCCGCGGTAGGTGGTGATCCCGGCGCCGACGTCGGCGCGCAGGACGACGTCGGGGTGGAGCGCGCCGATCAGGCGGTCCAGGTCGCCGTCCTGGGCGGCCGCGAAGAAGGCGTCGACGACCTCGCGCTGTGCAGTGACCGCCTTTTCGGGCGTACGTCCTCGAACCCTTCGGCGCGCGCGGCTCGCGAGCTGACGGGTCGAGTCCGCGGACCGGTCGAGCATGGTCGCGATCTCGTCGAAGGGCACGGCGAAGAGATCGTGGAGTACGAAGGCGAGGCGCTCGTCCGGGGAGAGCTGGTCGAGCACGACCAGGAGGGCGATGCTGACCGAGTCGGCGAGCATCGCCCGCTCGGCCGGGTCCTGGGTGCCCGTGTGCAGGTTGCCGGTGTCGTCGAGCACGACCGTGGGTTCTGGCAGCCGGTCTTCGAGCGACAGCTCGCCGCGGGTCTTGCGCGAGCGGAGCATGTTGAGGGAGACCCGTGCGACCACGGTGGTCAGCCAGCCGCCGATGTTGTCGATCTCGTCGGCGTCGCTCCGGCTCAGCCGGAGCCAGGCGTCCTGGACGGCGTCCTCAGCCTCGGAGGTCGATCCGAGCATCCGGTAGGCCACCCCGAACAGGTGCCTCCGCTCCTCCTCGAAACGCTCGGCCAGCCATTCCTGCTGCATCATCGGTCCTCTCGATCGGGGCAATCTTCCTTCATGGACCCGACCCGCGAAGCAGACCAGATGTGACCGATTCGGTGAAAGAAGTTTTCTTTCACGGATCCGTCACATCCCTCCGCCTCGCCGGGTCAGGGATGGCATGAGCAACCGAATGAAGAACCCGGCAGAAGTCATCCCGCAGGCCTACAAGGGCATCGGCAACCTTCTGGCCGCCGTGGCCGACGGCGGCCTCCCCGAGACCACGACCGAGCTGATCGCGATGCGCGTCAGCTCGCTCAACGGCTGTGCGGCCTGCCTCCAGGGCCACGCCGTCCGCGTCGAGGAGGTCGGCCTCCCGATCGAGAAGATCGTCGGCCTCGCCGCCTTCCGCGAGTCGCCCTTCTTCAGCGAGGCCGAGAAGGCGGCCCTCGCGCTCGCCGACGCCGTCACCCGCCTCGCCGACTCCGAGGACGCCGTCTCGGACGAGCTCTGGCGGGAGGTCACCAAGCACTACGACGAGAAGCAGACCGCCGCCCTGGTCCTCTGCATCGCAACCCACAACCTCTTCAACCGGGTGAACGTGACGGTGCGCGAGGACGCCGAGCGCCCCTTCTGGACCCGCTGACCCGCTGACGCCGAGAAGTCAGTTGCTGACCGCGAGAGGTCGATTTCTGACGCCGAGTGGTCCACTCGGTGTCAGAAATCGACTCTTCGACGTCAGGACAGGGCGGCGGAGACGACCGCCTTGGCTTCTTCTTGGACCTTTGCCAGGTGGGCGGGGCCCTGGAAGGACTCGGCGTAGATCTTGTAGACGTCTTCCGTCCCGCTCGGACGGGCGGCGAACCAGGCCGAATCGGTAGTCACCTTGAGGCCGCCGATGGCCGCGCCGTTGCCGGGGGCCTCGGTGAGCTTGGCGGTGATCTCCTCGCCGGCCAGGGTGGTCGCGGTGACGGCGTCGGGGGAGAGCGCCGCCAGCTTGGCCTTCTCCTCGCGGGAGGCCGGGGCGTCGATGCGGGCGTACGCCGGGTCGCCGTGCTCGGCGACCAGCTCGGCGTAGCGCTCCGACGGCGACTTTCCGGTGCGCGCCAGGATCTCGGAGGCGAGCAGGGCGAGGATGATGCCGTCCTTGTCGGTGGTCCACGCGGTGCCGTCGAAGCGCAGGAACGAGGCGCCGGCAGACTCCTCACCACCGAAGCCGAACGAGCCGTCGATCAGGCCAGGCACGAACCACTTGAAGCCGACCGGCACCTCGACCAGCGGCTTGTCGAGCGCACCCGCGACCCGGTCGATCATCGAGGACGAGACCAGGGTCTTGCCGATCCGCGCGGTCGCCGGCCAGTCCGGGCGGGCGCCACCGAAGAGGTGGTCGATGGCGACCGCGAGGAAGTGGTTGGGGTTCATCAGCCCGGCGTCGCGGGTGACGATCCCGTGCCGGTCGGAGTCCGCGTCGTTGCCGGTGGCGATGTCGAACTCCGGGGTGCTCTCCAGGAAGCGCACCAGCTCGGCCATCGCGCTGGGGGAGGAGCAGTCCATCCGGATCTTGCCGTCCCAGTCCAGCGGCATGAAGCGCCAGGTCGGATCGACCAGCTCGTTGACCACGTTGAGGTTGATCTTGTGTCGCTCGGCGATCTCGCCCCAGTACGCGACCGACGCCCCACCCAGCGGGTCCGCCGCGATCCGCACCCCGGCATCGCGGATGGCGGCCAGGTCGATCACGTGGGGCAGGTCGTCGACGTAGGAGCCCAGGAAGTCGTACGCCTCGGCCTTCCGTCGCGCGGCAGCGAACGGCACTCGCTTGACGCCGGCCAGGCCGGCCCGGATCAGCTCGTTGGCGCGGGCGGCGATGACCTTGGTCGCGTCCGAGTCGGCGGGGCCGCCGTGGGGCGGGTTGTACTTGAAGCCGCCGTCGGAGGGCGGGTTGTGCGACGGGGTCACGACGATCCCGTCGGCCAGGCTTCCAACGGAGGTCGAGCCTGTCGAGACCAGGCGGCCGGCGTTGGCACGGAGGATCGCGTGCGAGACCGCCGGCGTGGGCGTGTAGCCGTCGCGGTCGTCCACCAGGACGCGTACGTCATTGGCGACCAGCACCTCCAGCGCGCTCGCCCACGCGGGCTCGGAGAGGCCGTGGGTGTCGCGTCCGATGAACAGCGGACCGTCGATTCCCTGCGAGGTCCGGTAGTCGACGATCGCCTGGGTCGTGGCCCAGATGTGCGTCTCGTTGAAGGCCGACCTGAGCGAGGATCCGCGATGCCCCGAGGTGCCGAAGACGACCTGCTGGGCCGGATCCTCCGGGTCCGGCTGCAGGTTGTAGTAGGAGGCGACCAGGTGAGGTACGTCGACCAGGTCGGCGGGCGTAGCGAGCGTTCCAGCGCGTGGGTCAGCCATGTGTCCCATCATGCCTACTGCCCCGTAATGTTCTCTCCATGCCCCTCGTCACCACCGAAATCAACGACGGCATCGCCCAGGTGCGTCTCAACCGCCCGGACAAGCTCAACGCGTTGACGCTCGAGCTGCTCCAGGAGCTGGTCGAGACCGCCAAGGTGCTCGGCAAGAACCACGACCTGCGTGCGGTGGTCATCGCCGGCGAGGGGGATGCGTTCACCGCCGGTCTCGACTTCGCCTCGGTCCTGCGTGATCCGAAGAAGATCGTCGGCGCCTTCATCCCCGTGCCCTTCCGTGGCACCAACCTCTTCCAGGAGTCGGTCTGGGCCTGGCGCCGGCTGCCGGTCCCGGTGATCGCGGCCGTCCACGGCCACTGCCTCGGTGGTGGCGTACAGATCGCGCTCGGCGCCGACTTCCGCATCGCCGAGCCCGACTCGCAGTGGTCGGTCCTCGAGGGCAAGTGGGGCATCATCCCCGACATGACCGGCATCCGGTCGCTCTCCGAGGTCGTCGGCATCGACACCGCCAAGAAGCTCACCATGACCGCCGAGCAGTTCTCCGGCGAGCGCGCCTACGAGCTGGGCCTGGTCACCGAGCTCTCCGCCGACCCGGTCGCCACCGCGACCGCCTTCGCCCGCAAGCTCTCCGAGCGTTCCCCGGACCAGCTCGCCGCCGCCAAGCGCCTCTTCAACGACACCTGGTACGCCCCCATCAAGCGCACCTTCTCCCGCGAGCGCATCGAGCAGCTCCGCCTCCTCTTCGGCGAGAACACCAAGATCGCCCGCGAGGCCGCCTTCAAGCGAGAGAAGCCGACCTACAAGCCCCGCCGCTGATCAGAATCAGCCGAGTCCGCACTTTTGGCGGCCGAGTCTTCAGTTGTGGCGGCCGAATCTGTAGTTGTGGGTGACGAAAGTCGAGTTTCGTCGCCCATTTCTGCGGTTTCGGCCGCCACTTCTGCAGTCTCGGCTCGGGCTGACGCCTCGGCGTGCTTGCGGCGGCGCTTGATCTCGCCCTGAGCGAGGACGAAGGCAAGGATGACGGGCCAGATGTACTTCAGATGGTTGGCGACCCACTTGACCCATTCGGGGACCTGTACGTCCGGCAGGTCCGGCCACGGGATCGAGGGCCACGGGATGCTGGGCAGGTCGGGAAGCGGCAGGTCGGGGAGGTCGGGGAGGTCGGGGACGTTCGGGAGCGGGATGTCGATGTTCGGCAGCGAGACCCGGGCGACGATCCACGCGACGACCGCCGCGACGACGATGCCGCCGAGCACGCCCGCGGCGCCGCCGAGGGTCTCGATGAGCGCATAGCGCTTGGGGTGGTCGATCACCCGGCGTTCGTACGCAGCGGCTCGTGACCCCGGCTCCGGGGTGAGGTCGAGGCCGCCGATGCCGGCCATCCCGGCCAGGTCCTCGCCGGGCTCGAAGTAGGTCGCCCGTCGGGGCGTACCGAGCGCGGAGTGGATCACGAGCAGGCTCCCGTGATCCTTGCTCTCGAGCCGGGCCCGGTCGTCGGCGGTCTTCTTGGTGAGGACCTCCTCGGCGTCGACCGTCCACACGAACCTACGGACGATGTCGCCGGTCACCTCGAGATGGTGGGTGTGCCCGGAGATCGCCCGCGACCAGATCTGGACCTTCTTGCTCACCCTGCTGAATCTAGGATCAGACGCACTGCCGGGGCATCGGCCGGAGGTAGCGACCGGAGTCAGACTTTGGTCAGGGGTAGGCGATGCCCGTGGTCTGCTCGGAGAGCTCCCACAGCGCCCGGGCCGCCTCGGGATCGCGGGCGAGGCGCGACGGGGAGACCGGCTTCGGCACGCCGCGAGCCTCGAAGGCGTCGCTGGGCCCGACGTACGTCCCGGGCTCCAGCCCCGGCTGGGTCGCCGCCATCAGGGCAGGCCAGGCGCCCGCCTCGGGGGTCTGCGCCATGGCATGGACGGCGGCCTCGCTGATGCTTGCGATCGGCGCGATCAGCCTCCTGGACGTACCGTTCGCCATCAGACGTGTCGAGGCGAGCCCCGGGTGGGCGGCGTACGCAGCGATCGGCAGCCCCGCCTTCTCGAGGCGTCGCTGGAGCTCGAAGGTGAAGAGCAGGTTGGCGAGCTTGGACTGCGAGTAGACGTTCCAGGGCGAGTAGCGCCCGACCTGCACGGTCGGGAACCCGAGCGGTGCCTTGCGAGCCAGCTTGTGCATCATGCTCGACATGGTCACGATCCGGCCCTCGCCGCTCTCGGCCAGCGGCTCGAGCAGGAGCCCGGTCAGCAGGAACGGCCCGTAGTGGTTGGTCGCCATCTGCAGGTCGAGGTCGTCCACGGTCCGCGACTGCGGCGTGGCCATCACGCCGGCGTTGTTGACCAGCAGGTGCAGCGGCCCGCCGCCCTCGAAGGTCGCCGCCGCGATCGCCTCGGCCCCGGCGCGCACCGCCTGGAGTGAGGAGAGGTCGAGCGCGACCCGGTCGAGGCTGGCGCCCGGAACCTCCTCGGTGAGCGACGCGGCGGCCGCGTCGAGCTTCTCCCACGAGCGCCCCGCCAGGATCACCCGCGCTCCCGCGGCTGCGAGACCGCGCGCGACGAAGTACCCGATCCCGCCGAGCGTCGGGCCGGTCACCACGGCGTTCTTGCCGGTCAGGTCAGGAATGTCGGAGGTCGTCCACGGCATGCGGCCACACTAGGCCGCCGGTCAACACAATGGACGGATTTGAAAGTCGGCCGGGCCGATCAGCCCAGTCCGCCCAGCGCGAGCCCACCGGCGATCGCGAGCATCGTGCACCCGATCAGACTGTCGAGCACCTGCCAGGCCCGCCGGCTGGCAAGGAGCGGCCCGAGGAGCCGGGCGCCGTAGCCGAGCCCGGCGAACCAGATGATGCTGGCCAGGCACCCACCGATGGCGAACCCCCACCGAGCCGAGCCGTACGTCGCCGCGATCGACCCGTGGAGCACAAGTGTGTCGATGTAAACATGCGGGTTGAGCCAGGTGAAGGCGGCAGTCTTGGCGATCACGCGGGGGAGCGCCTCCCGAGGCGCATCCGCGGCATCCAGCCCCGAGGGTCGCAGCGCCCGCCGGAACGAGCCGATGCCGTACCAGCCGAGGAAGACCACCCCGAACCAGCGCAGCACCTCCACCACCCACCCGGCGCTCTCGACGACCGCCCCCATCCCGGCGACCCCGGCGCAGATGAGGAGGAGGTCGGAGACCGCGCACACGGTCACCACGGCGAGCACGTGCGAGCGCAGGATGCCCTGCCGCAGGACGTACGCGTTCTGGGACCCGATGGCGATGATGAGGCTGAGCCCGGTCAGGAGGCCGGCGAGGCTGGCGTGGATCACACCGGCGACGCTAAGCAGCCACGAACCTGCAGACCAGCGAAAGAATCTTACCGAAGATGAGCCACACTTAAGTCATGCCCGCTCTCGACCCGACCCAGCTCGAGACGCTCGTCGTGATCGCCGAGGAAGGCACCTTCGACGCCGCGGCGCGACGTCTCCACATCACCCCGAGCGCCGTCAGCCAGCGGATCCGGGCGCTCGAGCGCGCGGCCGGGCAGGTGCTGGTGCGGCGTACGACTCCCTGCACGCCCACCGAGGCCGGCGAGCCGCTGATCAGGCACGGCCGCCGGCTCCGCCTGCTCCTCGCCGAGGCCGCAGCGACCCTGAGCACGGGCGACACGGACGACGACACCGTCGTCGACCTCTCGGTCGTGGTCAACGCGGACACCCTCGCGACCTGGTTCCGTCCGGTGCTCGACGAGGTGGCGACCTGGGACCGGACGGCGCTGCGGATCACCGTGGAGGACCAGGGCTACTCGGCCGACGCGCTCAGGCGCGGCGAGGTCCTGGCGGCCGTCACCAGCGAGCCGAAACCGGTCCAGGGCTGCACGGTCGAACCGCTCGGGCGGCTCCGCTACACCCCCGGCGCGACCCCGGTGCTCGTCGAGCGCCACCGCAAGGGCAGGGGCATCGACTGGGGCGCGATCCCGATGATCGTCTTCAACGAGAAGGACCACCTCCAGGACGAGGTGCTGGCGGCGCACGGGGCCACCCGGCCGCCGGTCGTCCACCGGGTCCCGAGCAGCCACGACTTCCACGAGGCCATCAGGCGCGGCCTCGGCTGGGGGATGCTCCTCGACGCTCAGGCCGAGGCCGACCTGGCCGGCGGGACGACGGTCCCGCTACCCGGCGCGAAGCCGATCGACGTCCAGCTCTTCTGGCAGCGCTGGCGCCTCGACTCGATCGCGCTGGACGACCTGAGCGAGGCCGTACGCCGCGCCGCCCGTGACCAGCTGCGCCCGACGCGCGGCCGGCGAGCGGCTCAACCGCGCTCGGGCGGGTAGCCACCCCCGTTGGGGCCGTTGGGGTAGCCGCCCTGCGGCGGATACTGCCCCTGGGGAGGCGGGTAGTGACCCTGCGGTCCGCCCTGGTAAGGGCCGGCGTCGTACTGGCGGTGCTCGACGGCCGTGGTGTGCTGCGACCGGTTGACCGACAGGAGGACCCCGATCCCGATGGCGAGTCCGCCGGCGATGACGAGGATCCAGCCCAGCGGCTCGCTCGCGATCGCGTTGGCGACGTCGTCGGGCAGGTCGACCGCACCGGTGAGCAGGATGAGTCCGAGGACCAGCAGGATGATCCCTAGGCCGATGGTCATGAGAGAAGCTCCAGACGTGTGGGGACTGGCGCGCCACGCTACCCAGCCGATTCAGGCCCCCATACCGTCCCCCGCATCACCGCCTCGGAGCGGTCAGGACGTACGCCGCGACCCGGCCACCCCTCGAGCGGCGACCCCGAGCAGCACCAGCAGGAGCGCGCCGAAGGCGATCACGGCAGGGCCGGTCGCGACGTACTGCACCAGGATCCCCAGCAGCACCACCGGCACCGTGATCCCCACATAGGCCATCAGGAACAGCCCGGCCAACGCCTCGCCGCGGCTCTCCGCCGGTGCCACCGAGATCACCGTGGCGATCGCCGCCTTGAACGACATCCCCGAACCGGCGCCGGTGACGACGGCCCCGACGACCAGCACCCAGAACGTGCCGGACAGGAGGGCCCCGACCACGAGCAGCAGCCCGGCGGTCAGCGCGACCAGTCCGGTGACGTACAGCCGACGTCGCGGCCAGCCCCCGGCCAGCACCTGGAAGAGCGCTGCCGCCCCGAAGATGGAGAACCCGACCAGGCCCGCGACCGCGTGCGAGCGGAGGGCGAGCTCGTCGGCGAGGAACGACGGCACCAGCGAGGTGAAGAACCCGAACATCGCGAACGCCACGAAGCTCGCCATCCCCGCGGCGAAGTACGCCTCGCGCGCGTCGGCCGGCACCCGCACCCGCTGCGGCCGGTACGTCCACCCCGGCTGGTCGGTGTCGACCGTCTCCGGCGCGGCGACGACGGCGAGGAGCCCGATCACCATCAGGAAGGCGAAGACCGCGTACGGCGTGTAGAGCGGTCGCGGCGCCCACTCGGCCAGCACGCCGGCGACCAGCGGGCCCAGCCCCAGACCGCCGATGTTGGCCGCGGTCGCGACCACCTCGGCCCGGGTCGCCGGCGCCTGCGGCCGCGCGGTCCGGTGCAGCTCGGCGAGATGGGCCGTCGCGGTCGCGGTCAGCATCCCGACACCCAGCCCGGACAGCAGCCGCGCCAGCAGCAGCCAGCCCAGCTCGTGGGTCGAGAGGAAGATCAGCGCGGCGAGCACGTTGAGCAGGACCGCCGGCGCCACCACCCGTCGCCGCCCGAACCGGTCGGAGAGGTGGCCGGCGAGGAAGAGCGAGGCCGCCACCCCTGCGCCGTACGTCGCGAACACCACCGTGATCACGAACGAGCCCCACCCCTGCTCGGCGACGTAGAAGACGTAGAGCGGGGCCGGCACGGCCGCGAAGGCCATCGTCACCGCGAACAGGAACGCCACCGACCAGAACCCGCGGACGTGGTGGTGCCGCTTGGTGACGGGGGCTGCCTGCATCGTTTTCATACGTCCATGCTCGCCGATCTTCAGGATCATCTCCAACGAATCTTGTCGAAGGCAAGGATCACGATCTGCGATAGTGAGGCGCATGCAGCCGCACCAGCTGGAGTACTTCGTCGCCGTCGCCGAGACCGGCAGCTTCACCGCCGGCGCGAACCGGGTCGGTGTCGTGCAGTCCGCGGTCTCCGCAGCCATCAAGCAGCTCGAGCGCGGGCTGGGAGCGCCGCTGATCGAGCGTGGCTACCACCGCCTCGCGCTGACCGCTGAGGGTGAGGCGCTGCTCCCGCGCGCCCGCGAGGTGCTCGCCGGCATCGAGGCTGCTCGGGAGGCGGTCGACGGGGCCCGTGGCCAGGTGGTCGGCACGGTCCTCTTCGGCACGCTCTCCTACACCGGCCGCTGGAACATCGCCGAGGTCCTGCAGGGCTTCGCCGCCCGTCACCCCGGCATCACCGTGCGCCTGCGCCAGACCATCTCGGGCAGCGCCACCAGCGAAACAGACGTACGCTCCGGGGCCCTCGATCTCGCTCTGGTCTCCACAGCTGCGACCTCGCTGCCCGGGCTGACGCTGACCCGCATCCACCGTGACGAGCTCGTCTTCGTCTGCGCCCCCGGCCACCGCCTGGCGCGGGCCGGCGCGGTGGCACCCGCCGACCTCGCGGAGGAGACCTGGGTCGACTTCCCGACCGGATGGGGCAACCGTACGGTCGTGGACGCCGCGTTCGCCGCCGCCGGCGTCCCGCGGACGGTCCGCACCGAGGTCACCAGCTTCGAGCTCGCCCGCAACCTCGTCGGCCGCGGTCTGGGCGTCTCGGTCGTGCCCCGAGCGTCGATCGAGGGTGACCCCGGGGTCGTCGCCGTCCCGATCGGCCTGGAGTGGTCCTTCCAGCTCGCCGTCGCGAGCAACCGACGGATCTCTGCCGCCGCTGCCCGGCTCGCCGAGGCGGTCACGGCCTCCGCGATCTGAGCAGCGGACGACGGAACGGCCCGCCCGGAGAACCGGGCGGGCCGCAGCGTACCTGCAGATCAGAACCTGAGGATCAGAAGGCCGACTCGGGCAGGTCCATGATCGAGTTGTCGATCGCCTCGGCGATGGCCCGCTCAGCGGTCAGCTTGGGCAGGTTGTAGGAGGCGAAGAACTTCGCGGCGGCGACCTTGCCGGTGTAGAAGTCCGTGTCCTTGCCGGCGTCACCGGCCAGGGCGGCGAGAGCGATCTCGGCCTGGCGCAGCAGCAGCCACGCGACCACGACGTCGCCGACGGCGAGCAGCAGGCGCGAGGTGTTCTGGGCGACCTTGTAGATGTTGGTGATCTCCTCCTGGGAGGCCATCAGGTCGTTGAACATGTGGCCGACGATCGCGTTGACGTCCTCGAGCGCGGTCGCGAGCAGGGCACGCGACTCCTTGAGCTCGGCGGAGCCCTCGTTGTCGAGGAAGGCCTGGATCTCGCCGGCGATCTGGCCGAGCGCGGCGCCCTGGTTCTTCACGATCTTGCGGAAGAAGAAGTCCTGGCCCTGGATCGCCGTGGTGCCCTCGTAGATCGAGTCGATCTTGGCGTCGCGGACGTACTGCTCGATCGGGTACTCCTGCAGGAAGCCCGACCCGCCGAAGGTCTGCAGCGACTCGGTGCCGAGCAGCACCCAGGCGCGCTCGGAGCCGTAGCCCTTGACGATCGGCAGCAGCAGGTCGTTGACCGCGGCGGCCAGCTTGTTCTCGTCGGAGCCGTCCTCGGTGAGGACGACCTTCTCCTGCCACGAGGTCGTGTAGTAGACCAGCGCGCGCATGCCCTCGGCGAACGACTTCTGCACCAGCAGCGAGCGACGTACGTCGGGGTGGTGGGTGATCGTGACGCGCGGGTCGGTCTTCGCGGCGGCGACCAGGTCAGCGCCCTGGACGCGGGTCTTGGCGTACTCGAGCGCGTTCAGGTAGCCGGTCGAGAGGGTCGCGATCGCCTTCGTGCCGACCATCATCCGAGCGTTCTCGATGACGTCGAACATCTGGCGGATGCCGTCGTGCACCTCGCCGAGCAGCCAGCCCTTGGCGGGCTCGCCGCCGCCGACCTGCGGGTCGCCGAAGGTGAGCTCGCAGGTGTTGGACACCTTGATGCCCATCTTGTGCTCGACGTTGGTGACGTACGCACCGTTGCGCTCGCCGGTGAGCTCACCGGTCTCGTGGTCGAAGTGGTACTTCGGCACGAGGAAGAGGGAGAGGCCCTTGGTGCCCGGGCCGCCGACGCCCTCGACGCCCTTCGGGCGGGCGAGGACGAGGTGCATGATGTTCTCCTGCAGGTCCGACTCGGCGCTGGTGATGAAGCGCTTGACGCCGGTGATGTTCCAGGAGCCGTCCTCGTTGGGCGTGGCGAAGGTCTTGCCGGCGCCGACGTCGGAGCCCGCGTCGGGCTCGGTCAGCACCATCGTGGAGCCCCAGAGGCGCTCGACCATGATCTTGGCGATCTGCTTGTCGCGGTCGTTGCCGTTCTCGTAGACGACCTTCGAGAAGAACGGGCCGGCGGCGTACATCCAGATCGCCGGGTTCGCCCCGAGCAGCATCTCGGCGGTCGCCCACACGAGCGAGTTCGGGGCCACCTGGCCGCCGATCTCCTCGGGAGTGTGCAAGCTCCAGAAGCCCGAGTCCATCCACGCGTCGTACGACTTCTTGAACGCGGCCGGGACCGGAGCGGTGTTGGTCTTGGGGTCGAAGACCGGCGGGTTGCGGTCGGCCTCGACGAACGACTCGGCGAGGTCCTCACGCGAAAGACGCTCGACCTCGGCGAGGATCTCCTTCGCGGTGTCGACGTCCAGGTCCGCGAACGGACCGGTACCGAGGACCTTGTCGGTCCCGAAGACCTCGAACAGGTTGAACTCGATGTCGCGGAGATTGCTCTTGTAGTGGCTCACTGATCCACCTTCATAACCTTTGTCGGATGTACCAGTTGCGGGAGCGCCGATCGGCACGCACTACTGGCGGGTAACATCAAGAATAGGCTCGCCCTCCAGGGGTGGCAAGCCCGGGGCTACTCGCAGGTAGGGTTCTTCGTCACAACGGCACGCCAGGGAAGCAGTCCGCAGGAGAGCAGAAGTACGCCGCCGGCCACCGCGATCGCGGTCCGAGGGCTCGTCGCCGCGGCCAGTGCGCCGGCCGCCAGGACGCCGAGCGGCTGGGCGACCTTCATCGTGATCGACCACGCCGCCTGCATCCGCGCCATGTGGTCGTCGGCGGTCTCGCGCATCCGGTAGGTGGCGAAGGTCGGGTTGAAGACGCCGGCGCAGAGGATCAGCCCGAAGTTGGCCGCGGTGAACCACGTGAAGCCGAGCGGGCCGCTCGGGGTGAAGGCGATCGGGATGGTCCACAGGGTCCGCGCGACCCCGGACCCGAGCAGGACGGCCCGCTCGCCGAGCCGGTTCGTGAGGCGAGGTGCGCACATCGCGCCGAGGATGCCGCCGAGGCAGGGCACGCCCATGGCGATGCCGTACATCCACGGCTCCATGCCGAGCACGCGCAGGGTCAGCACGGTCTGCAGCGGGCTGGTCGCGATCACGCCCGAGCCGAAGAGGGCCGCGTTGAGGAAGAGTGCGCGCAGGTCGCGGCGGGCGAGGAGATAGCGCCAGCCGGCGGTCACCTCGGCCAGCCAGGGCTGCGGTTGCCGTGCCGGCGGTTGCGGTTCCGGCGTACGGATCGAGCGGATGCCGAGCGCGGAGAGCAGGTACGTCACCGCGTCGACGAGCACGGTCAGCGTCGGACCGAACGCCGAGACGAGCGCGCCACCGACCGGCGGGCCGGCGGTGAAGGTGGTCCAGAACGTCGCCTCCAGTCGGCTGGTGGCGGCCAGCCTGGCCTCCGGACCGACCAGCGCCTTCAGGTGGGCGCCGGAGGCCGTGGTGAAGGCGAGCTCACAGGTCGCGGTGAGGATGCCGACGACGCACAGCTGGGCGTAGCTGATCATCTCGAAGATCCCTGCTGCCGGGATGCTGAGCATCGCCGTGAACCGGATCAGGTCGGCGCCGATCATCGTCGGTCGCTTGTGGCGATACTCGATCCACGGCCCGAGCCGCACCCCTGCTGCCGCGGCCGCGAACCCGGACAGTGCCGCCAGCAGCGACACCTGGAAGGTCGAGGAGCCGAGCACCAGCACCGCGACCAGCGGCAGGGCGCCGTACGCGATGGTCGACCCCGCCTGGCTCGTCGCCGTCGCCAACCAGAGCCGGTCGAAGTCCCGCCCTGGTCTCGCCGTCCTTCGATCGGCCTCCGAGACGGTCACCCGGCGACCCTATCCAGGCGAGACTCGGTGACTAGGTAGAACACGTTTCAGTTTCGGCGTACGATCTGCCGCATGATCACCTCCGACGCCATCACCTGGAACGCTCCCGACGACGAACACCCCGCACGTACGGCCGGGCAGCGCTCCTATGCCGCCGTCGCCAAGGGTGACCTCGACGAGTGGCTGACGATCTACGCCGAGGACTGCGTGCTCGAGGACCCCGTCGGGCCCTCGATGTTCGACCCCGAGGGCAGGGGTCACCACGGTCACGAGGGCCTCAAGGCCTTCTGGGAGAAGGCGATCGCCTCGGTCCACAGGTTCGAGTTCGAGATCAACGACTCCTTCGCCAACCCCGAGGGCAACACCTGCGCCAACATCGGCCGCATCAAGACGAGCTTCCCCGACGGCAGCCACACCACCACCGACCTGATCATGGTCTACACCGTCAACGATGAGGGCCGCATCAAGTCCATGAAGGCCTTCTGGGAGCCCGAGCGCACGATGGCGAGCTTCACTGCGGCGGGCTGAGCGCACGAGTGGGTGGAAGCGGTAGCCGATCCAGTCCAAACCTGCCACTTTCGCCCACTCGCAGAATTGATCAGATCGTCGGATAGGCGGTGCCCACCGGCGGGTACGACTGCAGACCGCCGATGGTCACGCAGGAGTACGTGGCGCCGGCCCCGGGCTCGGGCGCGCAACGGTCCTTGCCGGACTGGCCTCTGACGACATCGGCGTCGGCCCCGCCGACAAGCTGATCCCGGTCGTCCCCGCCGAAGATGCGGTCGCGCCCTTCGCCACCCGCGATCGAGTCGCGTCCGATGCCGCCGACCACGTAGTCGCTGCCGCCGTAACCCTTGATCCAGTCCGGCCCGCTGCCACCGTAGAGACCGTCGTTGCCCGACTGGCCGCTGATGCTGTCGGGCCCGGTCCCGCCGTACGCTTGGTCGGCGCCGCTGCCGCTGTAGACGCCGTCGCTCCCGCTCCCGCCGTAGAGTCGGTCGTCGCCGCTGTCGCCGTGGACGTGATCGTTGCCGAGACCGCCGGACACGGCATCGCTCCCGGCCGAGCCGAAGACGTTGTCGGATCCGCCTTCGCCATAGACGCGGTCGTTGCCTCCCTGGCCTTCGATGAGGTCGTTGCCATCGCCACCGTAAAGCGTGTCGCCGGCGTCGGTCCCGCTGGCCGAGGAGATGCCTGGGGCGTAATGGCCATGGATTCGGTCATTGCTGCCGAGCCCCCAGATGACGTCCGAACCGGAGCCTCCGCGGAGATCGTCTCCTCCGGACGTGCCGTGGATCCGGTCGTTGCCCGATCCGCCGTCGGCCTGGCGGGACCAGATCTCATCGTTGCCGCCCTGCCCGAAGACGTAGTACGCCGCACTGATCTTGTCGTCGCCCTCGCCGCCGCAGACGACGTCGTTGGAGTCGGCGTGGATGGTGTCATTGCCCGGCGTGCCGAGGATGACGTCCTCGAAGGAGGAGGTCTGGGGCTGCTGGCCCCGGTTCATGTCGATGGTGACCGGGGAGCCGCCGCAGGTCGAGGCTGCGGTGCCGGGGCCGGCGGTCACAAGAATCGCCGGGATGATCAGGAGCGATGCTGCGCCGGCGAGGGGGATAGAGGTACGCACGGCGCACACCGTAGTGGGTATGGCGTATTCGCGTGCGGGCAATTCGCCGGTTCGTGCACATTCCCGCCATAACGGGAAGGTGCTCCGCTCCAGGTCCCGGCCCGCGCAGCTCACGCCACCGCGTGCTCGGCGATCCACTCGACCAGGGGACGTACGGCTCGCCAGTCCTTCTTCACTTCGCCGACCAGGTCGGGGGTGTGGATGATCGGCTCGAAGCCGATGGTGCGGCCGAGGTGGATCGACTTGTGGCGGAGCAGCTCGATCTTGGGGTGGTTCTTGTCGATCCCGCGAGGCGCGGTCTTGAGGCGGTCGCCGGTGACCTCGTACCCCTTCTTCTCCGCGACGGCGAGGCGCTTCTCCAGGTCGGCGCCGTAGTGGTCGTGGACGATGGCGTCGCGGAAGGCGGCCAGGCGGGGCGGCTCGAACCAGTAGCAGCCGCCGCCGGTGCGGATCCCGCGCGGGGAGACCTCGACGTAGTAGCCGGTCTGCGGCGCCACGGCCACGAAGGCTCCCTGGTGGGTCTTGTAGGGGAGCTTGTCCTTCGAGAAACGTACGTCGCGGTAGGGCCGGAAGATCTTGGCGCTGCCGAACTCCTCGGCGAGCTCGTCGGTGAGCGCCTTCATCGGCGCGTGGACCGACTCCTTGTAGATGTGTTTGTGGGCTTCCCAGAACGACTTGGTGTTGTCGACCTCGAGGTCGTCGTAGAAGTCGAGCGCTGCCACGGGGAAACCTTCGAAAGCCACGTACGCAGCCTATCGACGTCGGTGCAACGCCAGCGTCAGACGGCGGGGATCTGGATGGTGTCCGCGACTCGGCGGGCGTGCTCGGCCATGGCGCGCGCGATGTTGGCGGACTCGCCGAGGTGACGGCACGGGTCGAGCAGGTCGGCGATCTCGTCGCGGCTGAAGTGGGCCGAGACCTCGGGGGAGGCGGCGAGGAGCGAGGCGAAGTCGATGTCGTCGACCGCAGAGCGCTGGGCCAGCTCGAAGACGACGTCGTGGGCGACCTGGCGGCCGATGCGCTCGCCGAGCTCGAGCATCAGCGACTCGGAGCCGATGAGACCGCCGGACAGGGCCAGGTTGGCGCGCATCCGGTCCTCGTCGAAGGTCAGGCCGGTGAAGATGACGACCAGGCGGGCCAGGACGTCGCCCGCGAGCCGCGAGGCCTGGGCGACCGCGTCCTCGAGGATGCCGGTCATGGCGCCGTTGGCCTCGTGGTCGTGGAGCATCGACTCCATCGCCGGGGCGACGAGCCCACGCAGCTGGGTGGCGGCGGTGATGACGTCGAGGGTGAGCTGCGGGTTGCGCTTGTGGGGCATCGTCGAGGAGCCGATGGTGCCCTCGGGGATCGGCTCGAAGGCCTCGCCGAACTCGGGCTGCATCATCGAGTAGACGTCCTTGCCGATCTTGCCGGCGGTGCCACCGAGCATCCCCAGGATCGAGACCCACTCGACCATGCCGTCGTTGATCGCGCGCGAGGGGACCGGCATCGAGCCCATGTCGAGCCGGGACGCCGTCTCGGTCTCGATGGCGCGGGCGTGGGACCCGAAGGAGGCCATGGTGCCGGCGGCTCCGCCCATCAGGAGCCGGAAGACACGGTCCTCGACCGAGCGGAGCCGGTCGACGTGGGCGGCGATCTCGTCGATCCAGATCGCGACCTTGAAGCCGAAGGTGATCGGGACGGCGTGTTGGGAGTGCGTACGCCCGGGCATCGGCACCTCGGCGCCGGCCTCGGCGACCTTGGACAGCGAGCGCAGCAGGTCGCCGAGCAGGTCGAGGATCTTGTCGTGCGCCTGGCGCATCAGGATCAGGTCGGCCGTCTGGGTGATGTTCTGCGTGGTCGCGCCCCAGTGGACCCAGCCGCCGTGCTTGGTGCCGACGACCCGGGAGAGCTCCTCGACCAGCGGGGTCAGCGGGTGGCTGTGCTCGGCGGTGGCCTTCTCGATCCGGTCCAGGTCGAGCTTGTCCAGGTCTGCGGCCTCGGCGATGGCCTCGCCGGCCTCCGCCGGGATCACCTGCACGGCCGCCTCGGCCTCGGCCAGCGCCGCTTCGACGTCGAGTCGCGCCTGGAGACGTGCCTCGTAGGTGAACAGGTCTCCGATGCCGTGGTCGGGGACTCGTCCGTCGGTGAATCGGCTGCTCGAGCCCGCGGGCATGGCGCGTGATCCTTTACGTGTCGTTCACACAATAATGGGAAAACAGAAACCCAATCTTAATGGACGCACGGCGCAAACACCCGCGATCGTGTGCTGCGTCACTTGGATCGTGCAAGTGAACTGAAACAGACCGTGCCAAACGGCACGGCCCGGATCGTTGGAGCGGACGACGAGATTCGAACTCGCGACATCAACCTTGGGAAGGTTGCGCTCTACCAACTGAGCTACGTCCGCAGGTGCGACCAGGATGTTACCCCACACTGCCGGCCAGGTGTGAACCGGTTCAGGAAAGTCGTGTCATCCGGGGATAGCGGGCTGTCAGCCCGTCGCCGGCGGGGCCGCGGAGCACGCGGCGTACGGCCCAGGGGAGTGCCCGGACGGCCAGCCGCCGGACCTCGCGGATCGGGCCGGCCAAGCCGTTCGGGCCCGGCTCCTCGATCACGGCCAGCGGTTTCGGGGTGGGCAGGTGGTGGCGTACGCCGAGGGTGTCGAGGACCTTGATCGCCATCAGCTGGTGGCCGGGGGCTCCCAGGAAGCCGTGGCCGTCCCAGTAGCCCGCGTCGTCGTACTCGGTCATCCGCCAGAAGTCGACCAGCGTGGCCCCGCGCCGCTGCGCGATCTCGCGTACCGCCTCGTTGTAGACCGCGAACCGCCCGCGCATCAGTCGCCCGACGGTCGTCGCCCGCGCGCCGTAGGCGGTGAAGACCAGCACCTTCGCGCCGGTCTCGGTCAGCTCGCCGATCGCCGACTCGTAGGTCGCGAGCAGCTCGTCGATGTTCACATGTGGCCACATCAGATCGACCGACCCGCCGTAGATCGTCACCACGTCCGGCTCCAGCTCGAGCGCCGGCCCGACCTGCTCCTTGACGATCCGGTCGATCCCGCGTCCACGGACGGCGAGGTTGGCGTAGCTGAACTCGGGGGTTCGCTCGGCCATCACCTCGGCGACCCGGTCGGCCCAGCCGCGTACGCCGTTCGGGCGCCGCGCATCGCTGTCGCCGACGCCCTCGGTGAAGGAGTCGCCCAGCGCGACGTACCGGCGGTAGCCGCCGGGGATCAGCGCATCGAGTGCCATGCGCCCGATTCAACCGGGTTTGCGTCGGGACGTACGACTCTGCCGGGGAATCTGTGACGGATGGGGTAGGGGTGATCCGAGGGACGCCACCAGGGGCAACGCAGGGGCGGTGACCAGCGCCCGGCTGCGTTAGGTTTGCCTCGTGCTGCTGAGCGACAAGGATATCCTGACCGAGATCCACGACGGACGGATCGTCATCGACCCCTGGGACGAGTCGATGCTGCAGCCGTCGTCCGTCGACGTACGCCTGGACCGGTTCTTCCGGGTCTTCGACAACCACAAGTACGCCACGATCGACCCGGCCGTGGACCAGTCCGAGCTCACCCGGCAGATCGAGACCGAGGGCGACGAGCCGTTCATCCTGCACCCGGGCGAGTTCGTGCTCGGGTCGACCTACGAGACGGTCAGCCTCCCCGACGACATCGCCGCGCGCGTGGAGGGCAAGAGCTCGCTGGGGCGTCTCGGGCTGCTCACCCACGCCACCGCCGGCTTCGTCGACCCGGGCTTCTCCGGCCACGTGACCCTCGAGCTGGCCAACGTCGCGACGCTGCCGATCAAGCTCTACCCGGGCATGAAGATCGGCCAGTACTGCTTCTTCAGGCTCACCTCGCCCGCGCAGAACCCCTACGGCAGCGAGAAGTACGGCAGCCGCTACCAGGGCCAGCGCGGCCCGACCGCCTCGCGCAGCTTCCAGAGCTTCCACCGCACCAAGATCTGAGTCGGCTGTCGGTGGTCGCCGCTAGGGTCGGGTGGATGAGTGAGACACCGTTCCTGGCGCCCGATGGTCAGACGCGCTGCGCGTGGGCCGGCGGGGCGCCGGAGTTCCTGGACTACCACGACACCGAGTGGGGTTTTCCGGCCGGCGGTGACGTACGGCTCTTCGAGAAGATCTGCCTGGAAGGATTCCAGAGCGGGCTGTCGTGGCGCACGATCCTCAACAAGCGGCCCGCGTTCCGTGAGGTCTTCGCCGACTTCGACTTCTACAAGGTGGCCGAGTTCGACGAGGGCGACGTCGAGCGCCTCCTGCAGGACGCGAGGATCATCCGCCACCGCGGCAAGATCGAGGCGGCGATCAACAACGCCCGCCGCGCGGTCGACCTCGTCGAGGAGCGCGGGTCGCTGGCTGCGTACGTCTGGGGGTTCGAGCCCGAGCCGCTCAAGGTTCCGGAGGTGGTGGCCACCTCCGCCGCCTCGATCAGCCTCTCCAAGGACCTCAAGAAGCGAGGCTGGAAGTTCGTCGGGCCGACGACGATGTACGCGTTCATGCAGTCGATGGGGATCGTCAACGACCACTCGCTCGACTGCGTGATCCGGGATCGGGTCGAGGCCGAGCGGGCGGCGTTCGTCAGGCCCTGACCGTCCGCCGGGTTGTCCCAAACCTGGGGGGCCGATACCCCGTGGAAACCAGAATGTGTTTAGGCTGTCCTAACTAAGCATTGCCTAACCCGAGGTGGTCCCCACGTGATCCGTCGTCCCGTACTCATCGCAGTGAGCACCGCGCTTGCTGTCTCCGGCCTGGCTGCCTGCAGCACCGGCTCCACCGACTCCGCCGACTCCGGCCAGGAGTCCACCTCGAAGGCCGACTCGGGTGCCTTCCCGGTGACCATCGAGCACGCCTTCGGCGAGACCAAGATCGACGAGGAGCCGAAGCGCATCTCCGTCGTCGGTGTCAACGACGCCGACATGCTCCTCTCGCTGGGCGTCGTGCCCGTCAGCATCCCCAAGGTCACCTGGGGTGGCGACGAGGACGGCACCACGCCGTGGTTCGACGAGAAGCTCGAGGAGCTCGACGCCGACATGCCGGCGATCCTCGACCAGACCGACGCCATCCCGGTCGACGAGGTCGCCAAGCAGACCCCCGACCTGATCCTGGCGACCTACTCGGGCATCACCGAGGAGGAGTACAAGAAGCTCTCCGAGATCGCGCCGGTCGTCGCCTACCCGGACCAGCCGTGGGCGACCGCGTGGGAGGACTCCCTCGACATGGTCGGTCAGGCCACCGGCCGCAACGAGCTGGCCGACGAGGTCGAGGCCGACACCCAGAAGCTCTACGAGGACGCCAAGAAGGACACCCCGGAGATCCAGGGCAAGACCTTCATCTGGGCGGCGCTGTCCACCGCCGACCTCTCCCAGATCCCGTTCTACACGACCGAGGACGCCCGCCCGGACTTCCTCTCCGACCTGGGCATGAAGAACGCGCCGGTCGTCGAGGAGAACACCAAGAAGGGCGAGTTCTTCGCCCAGGTCTCCGCCGAGAAGGCCAGCGAGCTCCAGTCCGACTTCCTGTTCACCTACGCGGTGGAGGACACCGACGCCGAGACGTACGCGAAGGACAAGCTGATCGGCCAGGTCCCCGCGATCAAGGCCGGCCACATGTGGGCCTCGACCGACAACGCCGCCTCGCTCGCCGCGGGCACCCCGACGCCGCTGTCGGTGCCCTACGCCATCGATGAGTTCGTCCCGGGCATCGTCAAGGCTCTCGAGGGTCAGTGACCCTCACGACGACGCTCAACCGAGCCCCGGCCGCGGATCTGCGCGGCCGGGGCCGGTCATCGATGCTGCGGGTCGTGATCCTGCTCGCCGGCGTCCTCCTGGTCGCCGTCGTCGCCTCGATGCTGATCGGTGCGAAGCTCGTCTCCCCGCTGGATCTGTGGCGTGAGGGCAGCGTCGGCCAGGGCATCCTGGAGACCCGGATGCCGCGCACGGTCCTCGGGTTGATGGCCGGTGCCGCGCTGGCGCTCGCGGGCGCCTGCCTGCAGGGCCTGACCCGCAACCCGCTGGCCGACCCGGGACTTCTCGGGCTCAACTCCGGCGCCACGTTCGCGATGGTGCTGGCGGTCTCGGTCTTCGGCATCGGCTCGCTCAACGCCTACCTCTGGTTCGGCTTCGCCGGGGCCGCGATCGCCGCGGTTCTCGTGCACACGGTCGCCTCCTTCGGGTCGGGTGGCGCGACCCCGGCCAAGCTCGTCCTCGCCGGTGCCGCGCTCGCCGCCGGGGTCACCTCGTGGACCACCGCCGTCCTGCTCACCGACAAGGCGACCTTCGACGTGATCCGGCTGTGGCAGGTCGGCACCATCGGTGGCCGCGGCTGGGACATCGTCCTGACCGGCCTGCCCTTCCTGGCCGTCGGCGCGGTGCTGACCCTGGCCGGCGCCCGCACCCTCGACACGCTCGCCCTCGGCGACGACCTCGCCCGCGGGCTCGGACGGCGCACCGGCATCGACCGTGCCGTCATCGGTCTCGGCGTCGTGCTCCTCACCGGCACCGCCACCGCGCTGTGCGGACCGATCGGCTTCGTCGGCCTGATCGTCCCCCACATGGTCCGGGTCATGGTCGGCTCGGCCTACACCCGGGTCCTCCCTCTCTCGGCGGGCTTCGGCGCCGCCCTCACCCTCCTGGCGGACGTCGTCGGCCGGGTCGTCTGGCCGCCCTCGGAGATCCAGGTCGGTGTGATGGCAGCCGTCGTCGGCGTACCCGTCTTCGTCTTCTTCCTGCGCCGCGGACGGATGGCTGGCCTATGACCGTTCAGTCGATCAACCCCACAGGGGTCGTACGCAGAGCCCGGCGCATCCCGCAGCGGCGGCTCGTCCTGGTGGCCGGTGGCCTGGGCGCGGCGCTGTTCGGGCTGTTCGTGCTCCGCGTGCTCGCCGGCGACTACATCATCACCCTGCCGGACTTCTTCCGGATCCTGGGCGGCGAGGAGATCCCCGGCACGACCTTCATCCTGATGGAGTCGAAGCTGCCTCGAGCGGTTCTGGGTGTGCTGGCCGGAGTCGCCTTCGGTGCCGCCGGCGCGATCTTCCAGTCGACCCTGCGCAACCCGCTCGCCAGCCCCGACATGCTCGGCATCTCGCTCGGGGCGAGCGCGTCGGCTGTCTTCGCCATCGTCGTCCTCTCGCTGAACGGCTCGGCGCTCTCGCTCGCCGGGATCATCGGTGCGGTGCTCACCGCCGTCCTGATCCGGCTGGTGGCCGGCAGCGACGGTGGCTACCGCCTGGTGCTCGTCGGCGTCACCGCAGCCGCGGGCCTGGTCGCGGTGATCCAGTACCTCTTCACCCGCGCGAACGAGTACGACGCCCAGCTCGCGCTGCGCTGGATGACCGGTAGCCTCAACTCGGCCTCCTGGCCGACGATCCGGATCCTGCTCGTCGCCTTGGTGATCCTGCTCCCGCTGGTGGCCTGGACCGTGAAGTCGCAGCGCGTGCTCGAGCTCGGTCCGGACGTCGCCAACGCACTCGGCGTCACCCACCGCTACGCCGACCTGCTGCTCCTCCTCGCCGTGCTGCTGTGCGCGCTGGCGGTCGCCGCGACCGGCCCGGTCGCGTTCGTCGCGTTCGTCGCCGGGCCGATCGCCCGGGTCCTCAACGGCGGGCGTACGACGATCCTCGGTGCCGCGCTGGTCGGCGCCGTCGTGATGGTCGGGGCCGACTATGTCGCGGCCTATGGATTCCCCGACACCAACCTCCCGGTCGGTGTCGTCACCGGTGCGTTCGGGGCGCCGTTCCTGTTGTGGTTGCTCGCCAGCGGGCGGGCTGGAAGGCGATGACATGAAAGAGGCCCAGATGAGACTCGCTGCGGAGAGCGTGAGCCTCGGCTACGGCGCCGACCCCATCGTCGACGAGGTCTCCCTGGAGATCCCCGACGGCCTGACCACCGTGATCGTCGGCGCCAACGGCTGCGGGAAGTCGACCCTGCTGCGCGGGATGGCGCGGCTGCTCCGGCCCATCTCGGGGCAGGTCGTCCTGGACGGCAAGGCGGTCCACAAGCAGCCCACCCGGGCGGTGGCCAAGACGCTCGGGCTGATGCCTCAGTCGCCGATCGCGCCCGAGGGGATCACGGTCGTCGACCTCGTCGGCCGCGGTCGCCAGCCCCACCGTGGCGCGCTGCAGCGCTGGTCGCCCGCGGACGACGCCGCCGTCGCCGAGGCGCTCGAGCTGACCAACACGCTCGACCTGGCCGACCGGATCGTGGACGAGCTCTCCGGTGGTCAGCGGCAGCGGGTCTGGGTGGCGATGGCGCTCGCCCAGCAGACCGATCTGCTGCTCCTCGACGAGCCGACCACGTTCCTCGACGTCGCCCATCAGATCGACCTCCTCGACCTGCTCCACGGGCTCCGCTCGTCGCGAGGAACCACCGTCGTGATGGTGCTCCACGACCTCAACCTGGCTGCGCGCTACGCCGACCACCTGATCGCGATGAGCGGCGGCAAGATCGCCGCCACCGGCAAGCCCGCCGAGGTGGTCACCGCCGACCGCGTCGAAGAGGTCTTCGGTCTGGAGGCGCAGATCATCTCGGACCCCGTCTCGGGCACACCGCTGGTCGTCCCCATCGGACGTCACCACCGGCCCTCCGCTCACCCCCACGCACAAGGAGCCTGACATGCCCATCCTCGCCCGCGTCTCGGTGCGCTCCGTCGAACGCCTCTCCCCGTCCTTCGCCCGGATCGAGCTGGTCGGCGAGGACCTGGCCGACTTCGGCAACGACGGGCCGACCCTCGACCAGCGCATCAAGCTCCTCTTCCCGGCCACCCCGGGCGTGCTGCCCGAGCTGACGGCCGAGGACTGGTACACCGAATGGCTCGCCCTCCCCGAGGAGGAGCGCCCCCGGATGCGCACCTACACGATCCGTTCGATCGAGGGCGACGGCATCGAGAAGCGCCTGTACGTCGACTTCGTGCTGCACCCCGGCGCCCACGGCCCCGGCTCCGACTGGGCGGGCGTGGCCGAGCCGGGCGACGAGATCCTGGTCGCCGGGCCCAAGCTCGGCGAGCCCTACGGTGGGATCGAGTGGCTTCCCGGTGAGGCGACCCGGCTGCTTCTGGTCGGTGACGAGACGGCCGTCCCGGCGATCGTCTCGATTCTCGAGGCGCTGCCGGCGGACGCCACCGGATCGGCCTTCCTGGAGGTGCCGGTCGCTGGTGACGTACAGGATGTGTCTGCGCCTGAAGGGCTGCAGGTCAGCTGGCTGCCGCGTGACGGTGGGCCCGTGGGCGGTCCGTCCCTGGCCGCCGTCGGCGGTCTGCTCGGCTTCACGGCGACCCCCGAGGACGTGACCTCGGTCGAGGTCGAGGACCCCGACCTGTGGGAGACGCCCGTCTACTCCTCCTCCGGCGAGGCGGTCGCCGCGAACGGAGCCGACGGAGGCGAGGACGGGCGCTATGCCTGGATCGCCGGGGAGTCCCGGATGGTCACCGCACTGCGCCGCCATCTGGTCAACGAGCTCGAGATGCCGCGCAAGCAGGTCGCCTTCATGGGCTACTGGCGAGAAGGCGTGTCGATGAAGGGGTGACCCGGCGCTTTTTCGGGGCGTCCGCGTGGTTAAGTTTGATGCGCCCAATCAAATAGAAGGGTCTCGGAATGCAAGCAAGCATCCTGGCCGCGGACACCCTGATCCAGGCCAACGCGGTCGACTATCTCCTGATCGCGATCTACTTCGCGTTCGTTCTCGGCATCGGCTTCCTGGCCAGCCGTGGCATGTCGAGCTCGGTCGACTTCTTCCTCTCGGGTAGGTCCCTGCCCGCGTGGGTCACCGGACTCGCATTCATCTCAGCAAACCTCGGCGCCGTCGAGATCATGGGGATGTCGGCAACGGGAGCGCAGGTCGGGCTCCCCACCGTCCATTACTTCTGGATCGGTGCCATCCCGGCCATGCTGTTCCTGGGCGTCGTGATGATGCCCTTCTACTACGGCTCGAACGTGCGCTCGGTCCCCGAGTTCATGAAGCGCCGTTTCGGCACCGGTGCCCATCTGGTCAACGCGCTCTCGTTCGCGGTGGCGCAGCTGCTCATCGCCGGCATCAACCTCTACCTGCTCGGCTCCATCGTGCACGCGCTGCTCGGCTGGCCGCTGTGGGTGGCGCTGATCGTGGCCGCCGTGATCGTGCTGTCCTACATCACCCTCGGTGGACTGAAGGCCGCGATCTACAACGAGGTGCTGCAGTTCTTCGTGATCGTCGCCGGACTGCTGCCACTGACCATCCTGGGCCTCCACCGGGTGGGCGGCTGGGACGGTCTGACCTCGAAGATCGAGAAGGCCGCGGCCGCCAACCCCGACACCATCGCGCCCGCCGCCGACCAGCTCAACTCCTGGCCCGGCACCGCCCTGACCGGCTTCTCGTCCGACTTCCTCTCGGTCGTCGGCATCGTGTTCGGTCTCGGCTTCGTGCTCTCCTTCGGCTACTGGACGACCAACTTCGTCGAGGTCCAGCGGGCGATGGCCGCCGACTCGATCAGCGCGGCCCGCAAGACGCCGATCATCGGTGCGTACCCGAAGATGTTCATCCCGTTCATCACCATTCTCCCCGGCATGATCGCGGCCGTCCTGGTCACCGAGATCGCACAGACGAAGGCGGGGGAATCGATCGCAGGCGGTGCCTCGGGTGAGGGAGTGACCTACAACGACTCGCTGCTCTATCTGATGGCAGAGGTGCTGCCCAACGGTCTGCTCGGGCTGGCGATCACGGGTCTGCTGGCGGCGTTCATGGCCGGTATGGCGGCCAACGTCTCCGCCTTCAACACGGTGGTGTCCTTCGACATCGTCCAGGAGTACATCATCAAGGACCGCCCCGACGACTTCTACGTGAAGCTCGGCCGTTGGGCGACCGTCGCGGCGACGGCCATCGCGATCTTCACCGCCGTCCTGGCCTCCAGCTTCTCCAACATCATGGACTACCTGCAGACCCTGTTCGGGTTCTTCAACGCTCCGCTGTTCGCGACGTTCATCCTGGGTATGTTCTGGAAGCGGATGACCGCGACCGCCGGTTGGGCGGGTCTCGTCTCCGGCACCTTGGCGGCGGTGGGCGTCGGCATCCTCGCCGACGGCACGCTCGGCGGACTCTCCGTCGGCGTCCTGCCGCTGTCCGGCCAGGGCGCGTCGTTCGTAGCTGCTGGGGTGGCCTTCGGCGTCGACATCATCGTCAGCGTGATCGTCTCGCTGGTGACCGCGCCGAAGCCGGAAGGCTCTCTGAAGGGTCTGGTCTATTCCGAGACACCGAGGGAGGACCTGGTGGACCCGGAGGACGCCGGCCGCCCGTGGTGGCAGCGCCCGGTGCCCCTTGCCGGCCTCGCGCTGGTCCTGGTCACCATCCTGAACGCGATCTTCTGAGGAGACTGAGATGCCTAGCGAATCGAACCCGGCCAAGACCGACAAGGGGCTGCTCGGCACGCTGCTGTCGCTCTTCGACATCCGCAACGTGATCGGGTCCCTGCTCGCGGTCTACGGCCTCATCCTGCTGCTGATGGGCCTGTTCGGCGACCCCGAGGTCGACAAGACCGGCGGGCCCAACGCCAACCTCTGGGCCGGCATCGTCCTGCTCGTCGTCGGGGGCGCTTTCATCGCCTGGGGCGTGCTCCGGCCGGTCGTGCCGGACGCTCCTCACCTCAGCAAGGAGAAGTAGGCCCCTCCCGGGCTCAGAGCCCGATGAGGGTGATGTCACCACTCACGGTGGTGGTGCGGAGCTCGACGTAGGGCTCACCCGCGGCCGGTGCGCCAGCGCTCTGGACAGTGCTGGTGCACCGGCCGGTCACCGTGTTGACGTCGGTCCACACCGGGGTGCCGTTCGGGATCCCGATGCGTACGTCGGAGGAGGCCCCCTTCACCGAGATCCGGCCCGCGCCGACCGAGTGGATCGCGAAGTCGCCGGCGCCGGTCGAGTGGCTCACGTCGCCCTCGACCTCGTCGATCTCCACGCTGCCGGAGCCGGTCTTGGTCTGCAGGTCGTGGACCGTGCCGATCCGGATGTCGCCGGACCCGGACTTGATCGAGGCACGACCGTCGAGGGTGTCGGCCTCGACGTCCCCCGAGCCGGACTCGACCTGGAACTCCTCGGTGACCCGGTCGATCCGTACGTCGCCCGACCCGGTCTGGAGCCACGCTGCCCGAAGGACGCCCTGGGTGGCGATGTCGGCGCTTCCGGTGCGGACACGGAGCTGGCTGCGGGCCGGGACCGTCACGCTGATGTCGTAGCGTCTCGAGCGGCTGAACGGACCCTTGTGCGGGTCGACGATGTTGATGGTGTCGCCGCTCTGCTCGACGACGAGACTCTCGGCATCGTCGCCGTCGACCTCGACGACCGTCTCGTCCGTGTCGGTCGCCTGGACCTCGAGGTTGCCCTTGCCGAACTCGACGAACAGCTTGGCGGGGGCGGTGGACATGAAGGTGTACGTGCTCATGGTGCTGCTCCTGAAGGGTGTGGTGATCTACCGGACCGGCCGGGCGGCCGTCCGTTGCTGCTCGTGAGGTCAGGTCAGAGCCAGCCGGTCATCCGGCGGTCGGACCTGCCGCGGTTGTTCCCATGGAACGGATCGAGGCTGCTCATCGCCTCGCTGACGATGTGGGGGATGGCGGAGAGGTCGACGTCGACGTTGACCGCGCTCTCGCGGGTCGCCGCACGGACCGCGCCGACGAGCCAGGTGTTGAGCGACTGGCCGGCGTCGGCCGCCGCCTCCTCGGCCTTCGCCTTGAGCGACTCCGGGATGCGCAACGTGACCCGGGCGAGGGTGTCGTCGCCCTCCGGCTCCGGCGGGACCGGGGGAGCGGGCGGAGTCGGGGGTGCCGGCGGCGTCGGGGGGACCGGCTCGGCGAGCTCCGGAAGCGTCACTCCGAACTCCAGGTCGCGCCCACGCAGACGTACGTCCACGTTGCCAGTCGGCAGCTCCGCCGTGATCTCCGCGGCCGCCTGGCTCACCGCCTCCATCACCGCCAGCCGAGCGGCCGGGTCGAGCGCGTAGGTGAGCCGTTCCGCGGTCTCCCGCGCCTCCGGCCCGGATGCGTCGGCCGCGGCCAGCAGGTCCCGTCGCAGGCTGTCGATGTACGGCGTGATGTCCATGTGCACCACTATGACATCACAATGACGTCATTACAACCCCAATCTGACATCACGTGACGTCAAGCTCTCGACCTAAATGACGATGACACCTTGTGAATCGCTCACAAGGTGTCATCGGCTGGTGCTGCGGACCGCGGGGGTCAGAGGTCGAAGAGCGACCCTGCCTCGTGGATGTCGACGTCGGTACGCGGCGCGTGCGCCTCTCCGCTGACGGCCGGTGCCGGCTTCGGCTCCGGCGCGGCGGCGGCCTTCTCGGGCTTCGGCTCGGGCTCCGGCTCGGCCGGGATCTCATCCTCGACCGCCGCTTCCTCTGCAGGTGCGGTAGGTGCTTCGTCGACCATGGCTGCCGGGGCGGCCTCGGCCGCAGGAGCGGCAGGAGCCGCCGGAGCTGCCGCCGCGACCGCGCCCTCCGGGGCCTCGATGTCGAAGAGTGAGCCGAGGCTGTCGAAGTCGACGTCGGTCTTCGGCTCCGAGATCGTTCCCGAACCGGCCGCAGGTGCGGCAGGCGCGGGCGCAGCGGGCTCGGCCGGGGCCTCCGTGACCGCCTCGACCGGAGCCGCAGGCTCGGCGGCCTTGGCCGTTGTCGCCTCGGGCTCGCTGGCCGGGATGTCGAAGAGCGAACCACCAGCACTGAGGTCGATGCTCGACTCTTCGGCAGCCGGTGCCGGAGCCGGGGCGGGTGCCTCGGGCTCGGCGGCGGGTGCCGGTGCGGCCTCCTCGGCGGGTGTGGCCGCGATGTCGAAGAGCGAGCCGCCCCCACCGAGGTCGACAGCAGGCTCCTCGGCGGGCGCCGGAGCAGCCTTTGCCTCGGGCGCGGCAGCAGGCTCTGCCTCCTGGGCGGGTACGTCGAAGAGCGACCCACCGGTCCCGAGATCCGCAGCAGGCTCCTCAGCCGGCTTGTCGGCCGGCACGTCGAACAGCGAGCCACCCGACGCCGGGGTCTCTTCGGCGGGCACCTCCGCAGGCGTGTCGAAGAGCGACCCTCCGGAGGCCGGCTTCTCCGGCTCGGCGGCCGGAGCCGGGGTGTCGAAGAGCGACCCGCCGCCCGACGTACCTCCGGTGGCCGGCTCGGCCGGGGCGGGGGTGTCGAAGAGCGAGGACGCGTCGGCAGGAGCCTTCTCGGTCTCGGTGGTCTCGGTGGTCTCGGGGGCCGAGTCGAAGAGTGACGTGCCCGCTGCAGCGGTGGGGGCGGCCTCCTCGACGGCCGGAGCGGCCTTGGCGGCGGCACCGACCTTCGCACCCTCGCCCGGGGCCAGCTTGGTCGCCTGCTCGCCCTTCACGGATGCGAGCAGCATCTGCGCGACGTCGAGCACCTCGACCTCTTCGCGTGCGGCGCCGTTGGCCTGGGCCTTGGTCAGGCCGTCGGAGAGCATGACGCGGCAGAACGGGCAGCCGACGGCGATCTGGTCGGCACCGGTGGCGACGGCCTCGTCGGTGCGGTTCTCGTTGATCCGCGACCCGATCTTCTCCTCCATCCACATCCGGGCGCCGCCGGCGCCACAGCAGAAGGAGCGCTCGGAGTTGCGGGGCATCTCCTTGTACTCTGCCCCCGGCATGATCTGCAGCAGCTCGCGCGGCGGCTCGTAGACGCCGTTGTGGCGACCGATGTAGCACGGGTCGTGGTAGGTGATCGAACGCGTGTGGGCGCCCGCGCCGTCGGCGACCGGGGTCAGCTTGCCCTCGCGTACGAGACGGTTGAGCAGCTGGGTGTGGTGGACGACCTCGAGCTCGATGCCGAACTCCTTGTACTCGTTCTTCAACGTGTTGAAGCAGTGAGCACAGGTGGTGACGGCCTTCTTGACCTTGAACTCCTTGAACGTCTCGACGTTCTGCTGAGCCAGGCCCTGGAAGACGAACTCGTTGCCGGCGCGACGGGCGGAGTCACCGGTGCAGGTCTCGCCGTTGCCGAGTACGCCGAAGGAGACCCCGGCCATGTCGAGCAGCTCGGCCACGGCGCGGGTGGTCTTCTTGGCCCGGTCCTCGTAGGCGCCGGCACAGCCGACCCAGAACAGCCAGTCGACCTCTTCGAGCGACTCGATGTCCTTGCCGACCTCCTTGACGTCGAAGGGCAGGTCCTTGGCCCAGTCCATGCGCGCGTTGGCGTTCATGTTCCAGGGGTTGCCCTTGCCCTCGAGGCCCTTGAAGAGGCCGTTGAGCTCGGAGGGGAAGTTGGACTCGACGAGCACCTGGTAGCGGCGCATGTCCATGATGTGGTCGACGTGCTCGATGTCGACGGGGCACTGCTGGACGCAGGCACCGCAGGAGGTGCAGGACCAGAGCACGTCCTCGTCGATGACGAAGCCGCCGTCCTCGGGGTTGTAGAACCAGTCGAGCACCTCGGCGTTGCCCTCGGCACCCGCCGGGGCGCCGTCGGCCTTGCCGATGAGGGGCTTCTCCTTGAGGTCGCCGTCTGCGGCCGCGGCGTACGCGTGCTCACGCAGGCCCATCATCAGCAGCTTCGGAGAGAGCGGCTTCTCGGTGTTCCAGGCGGGGCACTGCGACTGGCAGCGTCCACACTCGGTGCAGGTGGTGAAGTCGAGGATGCCCTTCCAGGAGAAGTCCTGGATCGAGCCGACACCGAGGATGGCGTCCTCGGGGATCCGGTCCTCCTCGACGTCCTCGAGGGTGACCGGCTTGCCGTCGATGAGCATCGGCTTGATCGCGCCGAGCGCGGTGCCGAGCGGGCGGGCGCCGTCAGCAGCAGACGTACGCGACCCCGGCTCGCGCTTGAACCAGATGTTGAACCAGGCGGTGAAGCGGTGCCAGGCGACACCCATCGTCAGGTTGGACGAGATCACCATGAGCCAGATCAGCGCGGAGAGGATCTTGAAGGCCGCGATGAGGTAGATGATGTTCTCCAGCGACCCGATGGCGTCGTGGCCGGTCGGGTAGAGGCCACCGAAGAACTGCGAGATCGGGAAGTGGAAGCCGGTGGCGTGCTCGGCGTGCTCGCCGCCGTGGGCCAGGGCCAGGTTGTACTCCGCGCCGCGGATGAACAAGATCGCGATCGACTCCAGCAGCACCATCGCCTCGACGAAGAACGCCTGCCACATGACCGAGCCGTAGAACCGTGTCCCGCGGCCGAGCTTCTTCGGCTGGTGCAGCAGCCGGTAGATGATCAGCGGGATGATGCCCAGGGCGCCCAGCAGGCCCAGACCCTCGGCCACCCACTCGTAGAGGAAGAACTTCCCGATGAAGGGGATCGTCCAGTCTGCGGAGAAGAGCTGGAAGTACGCCGAGCCGACGGCGGTCGAGAGCACGATGAACGCCGCGAAGGCGAACCAGTGCAGGATGCCGACCCAGGTCCACTGCAACATCCGCGTGTGGAGGACGGTCTCTTTCAGCATCGTCAGGGTGCGGGCCAGCGGCTGGTCGACGCGGCTGATCGGCGTGCCGATCCTGATGACCGCGAGCATGGACCTGACCGCCTTCGTCGTCAGATAGACGGCGGCGACCGTTGTCGCGAGGCACACGACGATGGTGATGATCTGCAACATGCCTAGGCGCTCCTCATCAGCGGGCAGGACTGCCGGAATGCAACCGAGCCTAGTGCTTGTGGTCGGTTCGGTTGCGCAAGGGTGGGTTGATACTACCCGTGAGTAACTTCAGAATGAAGAAACGGCCCGCGACCTGGTCAGGACGCGGGCCGTTTCTTAGGACAGCCTCAGTGGATCAAGGCCTCACGCGTTCGAGTTCACCTTGAACTTGGCGTGACCGATGTTGACAACGGTCTTGGTGCCCTCGGTGGCGTCGAGGAGCGTCAGCCGCAGGGCGACGACCTCGATCAGGTTCTTGCTGCGCTCGACGACGACGTTGGTCTCGATCTTGGCCAGGCCGGGGATGTCGACGCGGGAGAGCGCCGACCCGAGCTGGGCGAGGGAGACCTTCTTGTCGTTGATGAAGATGTCGCCGAACTTGGTGCCCGAGGTGGACGTCGAGGCGCCCTTGCCCTTGACGAACTTGGCGTTCGCCTGGGCGCGGATGGCCTCGATGCGGATCGCACCGTCGCCGATGTTGACGCCGGCGACCTCGGCGAAGGTGTAGCCCTCGGCGGTGGTCTTGGTCTGGTTCGAACGCTGACCGCTGGTCAGGCCCTTGACGTCGACGACGCTGCCGGCCTCGCCCAGCGGAACGCCGGCGATGGACTTGGTCTTCAGCTTGCCCTTGGTGCCGGCGCAGGAGGCGTTGGTCAGCGGGTTCTTGCCGACCTTGGCGACACCACCGAGCGCGGAGGCGTCGACGCCGTTGGAGAAGCCACGGAAGGTCGCGGAGTAGGCCTGACCGTTGATCTCGGCGCGCGAGCGACCGACGATGACCTCGGAGTCGGTGCCGTGGAGCTTGATCCAGATGCCGTTGGCGTAAGCCTCGGCGCCGTCGGCGTTGGTCTTCTCGACGGTGTTGCCCAGACCGATGGTGGCAATGCCCGGGATGACGAGCGGCTTGTCACGGCCGGGGATCGGAAGGTCGATCTTCTGGCCGGGACCGGCCGGGTCCAGGACGACGTGAGCGATCTTGGCCTTCGAGTCGGCCTTGTAGGCCTTGCCGTCCCACCAGGCCTGCGAGACCGAGCTGAGACCCTCGACGGTGACCTTGCCCAGCGGGCTCTTGTCGAGCACCACGTCGGCGATCTTGTGCTCCGAGATGGACTTGACCGTCGCGCCGGACTTGACCGTGCGCTGCTTGGTCGTGGTCGCGCCGATCGTGCCGACACCGGGCACCTTGGCGCCGGCGGTGTTGTTGTTGACGTCGTAGCCAGCCTTACGGGTGCACCCGATGGTCTGGTATCCGAGGTCTCCCGAGTTGGCCGGGATGTTTCCACCGGTCACGCGGGTGCCGAAGCCGCTGGCGAACAGCCCGAACGAGGTGTTCGTCAGTGCGGCCTGTGAGGGCGCCGGCACAACCAGAACTGCGCCGACGACGGCGGCAGCGGCTGCGGACAGCGCGAGCGTACGGATGCTTCGCATTGTTGGTTGGACTCCGATTCTGCGGTGGGGATCCCCCAAGATCCCCGCAACGGGGTCGTGCCACCTGCCAGATCCGGGGGAACCTGGCGCGCTCCCGAGTTAAGGGGTGGCACATCGCTCAAACGAGAGAAAACCACGGAAGTTATCGGGACGGAGGTCCTATTTCTATATGGCCCGTCCTTGTCATGAGTAACCCACCCGGGCATGCGCAAACGGGCCGTGACCTCGGAGAGGTCACGGCCCGTTGTGGGTCAGTAGTCGATCAGGGGGTCAGGTCGAGCTGAATTCCGGTGAGACCGTCGACGACGCTCGTCACCGTATCGAGCACCGGGGCGACCACATTCTTGCCCAGCGACGGCTCGGTCGGCCCGGGGGTCGGCGCGGGTGCGGGCTCGGGAGCAGGCTCGGGCTCCGGCGTCGGCTCGGGAGCCGGTTCGGGAGCGGGAGCCGGTTCCTTGTGCGACAAGGTGTCGCCCTCGACCGGAGCGGAGATCGTCCCGCTGGAGGAGTGAGCGCCGCCATAGGCCTCGGCGGTGGGTGGGGCGTCGTAGTTGCCGTTGGAGTGCTTCCCTCCGGAGGTGGTGCCTGGGGCCGAAGGGGAGAACGGAGACGCCTTCTCCGGCGTGATCACGCCGGGGGCGTCGATGACCTTCTGCTCGGCGATGTCGACCACTGGTACGGCGTCGTACTGGCCGGCATGCGCCTTGACCTGCTGGGTCTCGACGTCCGGGGCGACGTTGGTCTGGGCGAAGGCGCCGATGCCGGCCGAGGCGATCGCCATCGCGGCGAGCGGTAGCAGCACGGCCTTCTTGTTGCGGGCGTGGCTCTTCGGGGCCGGGCCCACCAGGATGGGGCCGTGCCGGGTCGGTACCTGCGCGGCGGCGTACGACGGCATCGCCGGGTTGGCGAACGTCACGGGCCCTGCCGGGTGCGGCTGGTGCGCCGTGTAGGGGCTCGGCTGGTAGGCGTACTGCGGCAGCTGCGCGTGCGGAGGCATCGGGCGCTGGTGGACGGGCCGCGGCGGCGGACGGTAGCCGGCGTCGGGGTGTCGCGGGACGAGCGCCGTGCTGGGCTGCGGCTGCGGCTGCGGCTGCGGATGCGGCGTGTACGGCGTGTGGCGAGGTCGCGCCTGCTCGGCGGTCGTCCTCGGGGTGTTGAACCACGACTCGGTCGCCGGTGACAACCCCTCGAGAGCGCGGTTGGCGATCTCGAGGGGGTCGGCCGTGGTCTCGTTCTTGGTGCGCATCTGTGGGGCGTGGTGTCGAGCCGGCGTGGGCGGGACGTTCGAGTGGTCCCCCGTCGCGGGCCGACGATTCGCTTCAGTCATCTGAACGCTGTCTCCTGAGCGCGTGTCGGTTGTGTCGCGCAGCACGTACGGAACCAGAATCTCGACTACTTGTCACCTTCTTCTCAGAAAAAAGTTACTGACAAGCCCGAATGCGCTGACGAAGTAACGAAGAAGATACGCCAGGGGGTATATCTTCCTGTGGATTACAACGCCGCGATGGCCTCGGCGATGCTCAGTGTGCGCCGCGCGGACTCGACGTGGAGGTTCTCCACCATCTTGCCGTTGTAGGTCACGACGCCGCCGTCGCTCGCCTCCCAGGTCTCGATCAGGCCTCGGGCGTCGGCCACCGCCTGCTCGCTGGGCGCGAAGCCGGCGTTGGCGCCCTCGACCTGGGCCGGGTGGATCAGGGTCTTGCCGTCGAACCCGAAGATCCGGCCCTGCTCGACCTCGGCCGCGTAGCCGTCGGCGTCCTTGACGTTGTTGTAGACGCCGTCGAGGATGATCTTGCCGCTCGCGCGCGCGGCGAGCACGGCCAGCTGGAGGCTGGTGACCAGGTTGGCGCGCGCGGGTACGTGGTCGACGTACAGCTCCTTGACCAGGTCGTTGGTGCCCAGGACGAGCACCGTCAGCCGCTCGGAGGCGGAGGCGATCTCCTCGGCGTGCAGGATGGCGTACGGGCTCTCGATCATCGCCCAGAGCTTGGTCTGCTCCGGGACGCCGGCCTTCTCGAAGGCCGCCACGAGATCGAGCACCTGCTGGGGGCTGTTGACCTTGGGGACGACGATCGCGTCGGGGCCGGCCTTGGCGGCGGCGGCCAGGTCGTCGGCGTGCCACTCGGTGTCGGTGCCGTTGATGCGGATGGTGAGGTACTTGTTGCCGTACTCGCCCGAGGTCACGGCGGCGGCCGCGTTCTCGCGGGCCTCCGGCTTGGCGTCGGGAGCGACGGCGTCCTCGAGGTCGAGGATCAGCGCGTCGGCGGTGATCGTCTTGGCCTTCTCGAGGGCGCGGGTGTTGGAGCTCGGCATGTAGAGGACCGAGCGCAGGGGTCGGCTGTGCTTGATCTCTGGGGTTGCGTCAGTCATCTCAGTCCTCGATCTCGATGGTGTCGTAGAGCTCCTTGAGCTTCGGGTCGATGGCGGCCAGCTCCTCGGCCAGGTCGACGAGGACCAGGCACTGCTTCAGGCTGGCGTCGTCCTCCATCTTGCCGTCGAGCATGACGGCGCCGGTGCCGTCGCCCATGGCGGCGACCACGCGACGGGCGTGCTTGATGTCCTCGACGCTGGGGGAGAAGACGCGGTTGGCGATCTCGATCTGCTTGGGGTGCAGGCTCCAGGTGCCGACGCAGCCGAGCAGGAACGCGTTGCGGAACTGGTCCTCGGCCGCGACCACGTCGGTGATGTCGCCGAACGGGCCGTAGTAGGGGTAGATCCCCGCGGCGGCGCAGGCGTCGACCATCTTCGCGATCGTGTAGTGCCACAGGTCCTGCTGGAAGACCGTGCGGTTGCCGTGGATGTCACCGTCCACCGGGTCCTGGCGGACCAGGTAGCCCGGGTGGCCGCCGCCGACGCGGGTGGTCTTCATCTTGCGGTCGGCCGCGAGGTCCGCGGGTCCCAGCGAGATGCCCTGCATGCGCGGGGAGGCGAGCGCGATCTCCTCGACGTTGGCCACGCCGCGCGCGGTCTCGAGGATGGCGTGGATGAGAATCGGCTTCTGTACGCCGCCCTTGGCCTCGAGCTGCGCGAGCAGCCGATCCACGTAGTGGATGTCCTCGGGGCCCTGCACCTTCGGCACCATCACGACATCGAGCTTGTCGCCGATCTCGGTGACCAGGGTGACCAAGTCGTCGAGCACCCACGGGGAGTCGAGCGAGTTGATCCGGGTCCACAGCTGCGTCTTGCCGAAGTCCGTCTCGGAGGCGATCTTCACCAGGCCTTCGCGTGCGGCGACCTTGTTGTCGGCCTTGATGGCGTCCTCCAGGTTGCCGAGGAGAACGTCGACGGTGCCGACCATGGCAGGCACCTTGGCCGCCATCTTCGGGTTCGACGGGTCGAAGAAGTGGATCGCGCGACTCGGCCGTGCCGGGATCTCCCGCAGCGGTGCGGGAGCGCCCACCGCCAACGGCGCGAAGAAGTCCTTGGGGCTCTTGTGACTCATGCCGGTCACCCTAACGGCCGGTGGTTACCGGCCGGTAGGTGTCTCGGCTTGTAACGATCACGACCGGCGGCGGGAGGGATGATCCTTCGGGACCTGGGCCCCGTGACGGATCCGAGCGCCGGCGTCGAAGCCGGCGAGGACGGAGCGGACGGTGGTACGGACGGTGGTGTGGGCCTTGCTGGTGGTCTTCCTGTTGTTGGTCATGGGTCCAGCGTGCTCGCGTGGAGCGCTTCGGAGGAGTGGCAGGATTGACTAAGAGTGATAGATTCTTGCCATGCTTGCGAAGCCGTCCATCGCCGTCCCGATCGTCGAGGGGATGACCCTCTTCGAGATCGGGATGCCGCTCGAGGCGCTCGGCTACGACTGGGACCACGACGCCAGCCCGCTCTACGACGTGGTGCTGTGCGGAGACCTGCGTGGGGTGCGCGTCCACGGCGGGCCGAGGCTGACCCCACAGCGGCCGATGACCGCGCTGGCCGAGGCCGAAACGGTGCTGGTGCCGGCGATCCGGCCGGGCGAGCCGATCAACTCGACCCTGGTCCGGGAGCTCCGCCGGGCCGCCGCGGGCGGCGCCCGGATGGTCTCGCTGTGCACCGGTGCCTTCGCCCTGGCCGAAGCCGGGCTGCTCGACGGTCGCCGAGCCACGACCCACTGGCGGTGGGCGGAGCTGTTCCGGCGTACGTTTCCGCGGGTCGACCTCGACCCGCGGGCGATCTATGTCGACGACGGCGTGCTGACGAGCGCGGGTTCGGCCGCCGGGCTGGATCTGTGCCTCCACCTGATCCGCACCGACCACGGCCAGCACGCCGCCAACACCATCGCCCGCAACCTGGTCATCGCCTCGCACCGCGACGGCGACCAGGCACAGTACGTCGCGGCCGACCCGCTCACCGAGCAGGGTCACTGGCTCGACGAGCTGCGCACCTGGCTCCGGGCCAACCTGCACGAGGACGTCACCCTCGAGCGCCTGGCGGCGGCGGCCGCGGTCTCGCCGCGCACCCTGGCCCGCCGTTTCGAGCGCGACCTCGCCACCACCCCGATGCGCTGGGTGGCCGCCGAGCGGATCGCGGTCGCCAAGACGCTCCTGGAGACCACCGACCTGCCGATCGAGCGGGTCAGCCATGAGGCGGGCTACTACTCCCCGGTGACCTTTCGGGCCGGGTTCACCTCGGAGGTCGGGGTGACTCCGGGGCGCTATCGGATGCGGTTCTCTCGGCGCGATCTCGGTGTTCGGGGTGGGAAGCTCGGTTCGACGCGCTGAGCTGGCTGTTCTTTTGTGGCTGGTGTTTGCCGCCGACCCTTGCTTGGAGGGTGTTCTCGGCGACGGCCGGAGTAAAGGACGGCCTTCGGCCGCCGGCTGACGCCGGTCGCCTTCGGCGATCCTTGACACCGGCCGTCGCCGAGAAAAGAGTTGGCTGGCTATCGGGCCGGCGGCAGGGGTTTGGCGCGGTGATGTGGGTTGGGTAGGGGCTTGGGGTCTGAGGGTGAACGAATTTTCGTTCACGCCGATGCCGCTGTGGGCCGGCGCCGCTGTGGGGCGGTGCCTAGCTGGGGTGAACGAAAATTCGTGCGGCGAGGTGGGGTGAAGAAACTTTCGTTCACCCCGGGGAGCGTCGACGTCTGCGGGGGTGAATGAACTTTCGTTCCCCGTGGGGCGTCCACCTCCCGAGGAGCGATTACCGTGGGCCACACTGGGGCCGCCGCCCCTGATAGCCAGCCAAATCTTTCTCGACGTGCTCCGGTGTCAAGGATCGCCGCAGGCGACCGGCGAAGCCGGCGGCCGCAGGCCGTCCTTTACTCCGGGGCAGGGCGAGAAACACTCGAGGACAGGGTCGGCGGCCCAAGACCAGCCACAAACAACAGTCGCTGACCGCGGTCTTTCTCAGCCGCGACCGCTCAGCGGCGCCACCAGCGCCGTCTCCGCGGCGGCTGTTCGCGACGTACGTTCTTGGCCGCCTCCACCCGAGCCGCACGACGCTCACGCCAAGCGGCCAGAGTCGCCTCGACGTCGCGGGGCATGGTGATCAGCGGCGGGCCCTCGGGTGCGCCGTAGCGGGCCGCGATGACGCGCTCGTTGAACTCCTCGACGATCCTGCGGGCGCCGTCCTCGGTGGTCTGGGTGTCGAGGAGGCCGTCGAGCTCGGCGTCGTCCTTGCGGAGCTGGACAGACCGCGGAAGCACCACGATCTGCTCACGCTCGACCAGCTGCTTGACCCACCAGTCGGGATCGTGGTCGCGGTCGAGGTTCTTGATCGGCTTGCCGGCGCCCGGCAGGTTGTCGAACTCGCCGCGCTGGATCGACTGCTGCACCTGGAGGTCGACCCACTTGGTCTGGTTCTCGATCCGGGCGGCGGCCGCCGCCTTGCTTGCAGCGTCGGAGAGCGGGGGCGCCTGCGTCTCCAGGCGCTCCTCGGGCCGGTCCTCGCTCGTGGGCACGTGATCACCTCCAGCGCGGGAAAGTTTACCCAGCGGTGGTCGTGCGGCGGGGCAACAGGAGCAGCAGCCCGGCGACGAGAGCGGTGATGCCGCACACCGCCCACACCGTGAGGTAGCCCGACAGCGGTGCGTGCGCCTCCCCTGAGATCGATCCGTCCGCCGCGAGGGCGATGGCGAAGACCGCGGAGGCGATGGCACCGCCGACGGTCTTGGTGGCGTTGGTCATGCCGGTCGCGAACGCGGTGCGCGAGGACGGTGCGGCCGCGGCGGCGGACGCGGGCAGTGAGGCGACCAGGGCACCCGAGCCGAGCCCGACCACCGCCATGTTGAGGAGTCCCTGGCCGGTGGAGTCGTGGAACGGCAGCCACATCAGGTAGCCGGCAGCCACCAGGAAGCAGGCGACCGCCTGGGCCCGGACCGGCCCCAGGAACCGAGCCCACAGCGGCAGGGTGAAGGCGGAGACGGCCATCGCGATGACGTACTCCGCGATCAGCAGCGACACGAACGACGCGTCGGCGCCGAGCCCGAAGCCGGCCTCGGCGGGATCGGTGCGCGCGAAGGTCGACAACGGGATCTGTGCCCCCAGGACCGACATCCCGAACAGGAACGCGGTCAGCTGGATCGGCCACTGCGCGCGCGAGACCAGCAGGCGTACATCGATCAGCGGCTCGCGCCCACCCGCATCCTCCAGCGCCGTCTCGATCCGCCAGAACGGGAACAGCGTGAGCAGGCCCAGGACCACGAGGGCCCAGGCGAGCAGCGACCCCGCGCCCAGGACACGTACGCCGACCAGACCGGCCATGACCAAGCCGAGCACGAGGGTCAGCACCGCCAGCCCGAGCCAGTCGAAGGCGCCACCACTGGTGCCGGAGTCGGGCTCGATGCCGACCGCGATGACGACGAAGACCGCGGTCACGGCCACCGCCGGGAAGGCCAGGATCGCGGTCATCGGGAGCACCCCGACGAGCGCGCCGGCGGCGATCGCGCCGATGATCACCGAGAGCTGCAGCGCGCCGACGAGCACACCGGCGGCCCGACGGGTCAGGGCGTTGTCTCCACCCGTGCGCTTGTGGACGATGGCGACTTCGAGCGGCAGCCAGATGACGTAGGCGCCCTGGATCGACCAGGCGACAAGGAACGAGCCGAAGTCGGGAGCGACCACGGTCCACCAGGTGGCGAGCGCGGTGATCCCGGTCGCCAGCAGGAGCACCTTCTTGTGGCCGATCAGGTCGCCGAGCCGGGCGAGCGGCGGCACGCACAGCGCGGAGACGATCAGCTGCCCGGCCTCGAGCCAGTTGAGATCGGCGTCGGAGACACCGAGGTGGTCGGCGAGGTCGGAGAAGATCGGGGTGTAGTAGCCCTGGAGGATGCCGCTGGCGAACTCGACGGCCACCAGGAAGCCGACGATCACCCAGATCCCGCGGGCGGCCTTCTCGACGCCGGTGCTGCGCTGGCGTTCGGTGGTCACAGCGACTCGATCAACCTTCGGTAGAAGCGGATCCCGTCGAGGTAGTCATCGACCCCGATGTTCTCGTCGGCGGCGTGGATGGTGGCCCGCTGGGCGGCGGTCATCCGGAACGGCGCGAACCGGTAGACCCGGTCGCTGATCTCGTAGAAGAAGCGCGAGTCGGTCGCGGCCATGACCGTGTAGGGAGCTGGTACGGCCTCGGGGAAGATCTCCGCGATGGTGTCGGTGACCAGGGAGAACGCCTCGTCGCGAGGGGAGACCGGCGACGGCTCGCCGGCTCGGACGACCTCGATCTCGACGTGCTTGTCGCCGATCGCGGCCCGCAGCCGCTCGACGACCTCGGCGACCGTCTCGCCGATCATGATCCGCAGGTTGACCCCGGCCGAGGCGGCCGAGGCGATCACGTTGGCCGCCGGGCTGCCCTCGAGCGTCGTGATCGCGACGGTGGTGCGGGTCAGCGCGGCGGGCTCGGGTCCGAGCCGGGTCAGCACCCGCGCCAGCGACGGCGCGAGCCGGCCGGCGTTGGCCAGCACGGGCCGCATGGGCTTGGCCGCGTACGGGGCGATCTGCTCGAACATCTCGACCGTCGGCGCCGGCAGCCGGACCGGCATCGACATCCGGTCGAGCCGGGTGATCGCGCGGGCCAGCCGCGCGGTCGGGCCGTTCTGGCGTGGGGTGGAGGAGTGGCCGCCGTCGCCGGTCACCCGGAGGCGTACGTCGGTGGTGCCCTTCTCGGCGACGCCGACGACACCGATGGGAGCGGTGACGCCCGGGAAGGCGTCGAACGCGACCGCGCCGCCCTCGTCGAGCACGAACCACGGCGCGACGCCCTGGGTCCGCAGCTCCTGGACGGCCGCCCGTGCCGCCTCGCCGGTCGTCTCCTCGTCGGACCCAAAGGAGAGCCACACGTCGTACGCCGGCTCGAACCCGTCCGCGAGCAGTCCTTCGACCGCGGCGCAGATGGCCACGAGCTGGCCCTTGTCGTCGAGGGTGCCACGCCCGTGGATCACGCCGTCGACGATCTCGCCGCCGAACGGGTCGTGGGTCCACTCGCCGGCGATCGGGACGACGTCCTGGTGGGCCATCAGCACGACCGGCTTCGCGGCCGAGGCGCCGGGCCAGCGGAAGAGGAGCCCGTGCCCGCCCACCGGGGTGAGCTCGAGCGTCGAGTGGAGCAGCGGAAAGTGTTCGCGCAGTGCTGCGTGGAGCTGCTCGAACGCCTGCGCCGCGGCGCCGGAGCCGTCGTTGACGGTCGGGGCCCGAAGTGCGGCCTGAAGAGCGGCAACGGGGTCGAGTGTCATGACCGAAACCTAACCCGGTCGCCGCGGTGCAGATCACCGTGTTGGCGACTCCGTCACCAGTTTGTGGCGCTCCCGGGCAGCCTCACGTCGCGCGGGTGGATGACGTAGGTGATCCCGTCGGTCGAGGTCTGCCAGACCCGCTCGAAGTTCTCGCGGGTGTAGACGTTGCGCACCCCGTCGTTGGAGCGGTGGTTGGGGTCGTAGACGATCGGGTCGCCCGCGGCGGTGAAACCGCCGACGACCAGCAGGTGGCCGTCGGTGCCGTAGCCCGCCTCCGGCATCTCCTCGAGCTCCCAGCTGGCCGAGACGACCAGCGGGAAGCCCGCCGCCACCAGGGTCTCGGCCTCGGCCAGCGACCGCAGTCGGGTCACGAACCCGTCCATGCCCCAGCGGCCGGCGTACGCGGTGTTGAACGGCCAGTTGCCGGAGCCCTCATAGGCGTAGTCCCAGGTGTTGATAGCGGCGTAGGCGACCTGCGGGTCGCCGTTGGGCGCCTCGATGCCCGCCAGCTCGCGCGCCGGGACCTCGTGACCCCAGTGGTACTGCACCATCGTCGTCGACGTCGGTGAGCACCAGACCTGGCCGCCGCCACCGAACTCCGGGTATTCGCCGCGGTGGATGTTCTGGCTGAACGGCGGGACACGGAGGTCGATCGCGCTGTCGAGGGTCGGCGCGCTGGTGCCGGGGTAGGCGGAGTCGGGCAGGTATTCGTTGGTCAGCGTCGAGACCGTTCGCAGGCTCGGGGAGACGGTCGCGCCCTCGGGGCGCAGCAGGGTGACCCTGGTCTGGAACGCCTCGGGCTCCTTGCCGGTCCGAGCGACGTAGGTGTCGGTGTAGAGCCCCGCGTCGGTGTCGCTCTGACCCTCGACGGAGGTGCGGTGGATGTCGCCGGCCGCGAAGTCGTCGCCGGCCGTCCAGCGACCCATCACGAACCACTTCGTCCAGGTGCCGTCCGCCTTCCGGCCGCGGAACCGGATCTCGACCCAGGTGCCGGTCGGGGTCTCGACGTCCCAGGAGGTGACCGACTCGTCGATCGGGTATCCGGTCCTGATCACGGGCGAGGTCCAGGTGCCGAGCTCGTACGTCCTCGCGGTGCCGTCGCCGAAGGGGTCGGTGTAGGTCGTGGTCTCGCTGCCGCGGCCGATCCGGAGGGTGCCGTGCCGGTCGGGGCGCAGGTTGCTCGACCTGCCCTTCGCGAAGTCCTCGAGGCTGTTCCACCGGGTCAGGGTGATATCGGTGGGCCGGGTCTCGGACCCGGCCGCGTGGACCGGAGTCGTAGGCGCTACCAGGACGGTTGCGACGGCGAGAGCGGCGACGTACGCGAGGCAGGACCGAGGGCTCATGTCGGAACGCTATTCCTCCTGCGAGCGCGCGGCCACGACATTTCGTCGGTGCCGACTGGCATCCTTGGTCGACGTGAACAACTTCGCATCCGACGGCTGGTTCAAGGACGAGTTCCACAAGAGGTACGCCGAGTCGTCCAAGGAGATCGGCCGGTTCAACCTCGCCGTCTTCGGCAAGACCGGGGTAGGCAAGTCGACGCTGGTCAACGCCGTCTTCGGGGCGGAGGTGGCCAGGACCGGGATCGGTGAGCCGGTGACGAAGGAGTCGACGCTCTACCTGCACACCAGCGGGTTCTTCGGGCTGCTCGACACCCAGGGCCTGGAGATCGGCGTCGAGGGCGACCGGGTGATCAAGGACCTCGCCAAGCTGATCCAGGAGCGCCGCCGCAAGCCGCAGTCCGAGCAGATCCACGTCGCCTGGTACGCCGTACGTTTCGCCGACCGCCGCTTCGAGGAGACCGAGGCCGCGTTCATCCGCAAGCTGGCCGACCTGGGGCTGCCGGTCGTGCTGGTGATGACCCAGGTGCCGACGTCCCCGACCGGGGCCTACCACCCGGACGCGGTCGAGTTCGCCCAGCAGATCGACGCACGCGGGCTGCCCGTGCACGGCGCCCGGGTCTACCTGACCAACGCCAAGGCCGACGACTTCTCGGGCCAGCAGGTCCACGGACTGCAGGAACTTGTTGATGCCACCTTTCGATGCGCGCCTGCAGGCGTCGAGGAAGCTCTCACCGCGGCGCAGAGGGTGGATCTCAAGCGGAAGCAGGAGCAGGCGAACACCGTGATCGCGGGGGCCGCGACCGCGGCCGGAGCCGCCGGCGCGACCCCGATCCCGTTCTCCGACGCGGTCGTCCTGGTGCCGATCCAGCTCGGGATGATGGCGCGCATCTCGGCGATCTACGGCATCGAGGTGGACAAGGCCGCGATGGCCTCCATCGCGGCCACCGCGGCCGCCACCCAGGCCGGCCGCTCCGTCGCCGGCAACCTGCTCAAGTTCATCCCCGGTTTCGGCACCGTCGGTGGCGGGGCGATCAACGCCACCGTCGCGGCCGGCTTCACCGCCGCCATCGGCGCCGCCTGGTCGGCCGTGTGCATCAAGCTCGGCGAGGGCAAGCTGCGTGGCGTCAACGGCGCCCTGGACACCGAGGGCATCCGGTCGCTCTTCCTCGACGAGCTGAAGAACCAGATCTCGAAGCTGAAGCTCCACGGCAAGGAGAAGTGAGGCGGCCGCTCACCCCGCCATCGCCGCCTCGTACGCCGCGGCGAGCTGCTCGCTCGCGCGCGGTGCGTCCGGATCGGGTCGGAGCGTGCCCAGGTGGAGCTCGCGCAGCTCGTCCATGAACGACTCGACCATCTCGGGGCCGGCGTCGCGCAGCAGCTCAGCGCGGACCCGGAGCTGGCGGGTGCCGTCGCGGTGGGCGAGCCCCCAGTTTCCGAGAGCGACCATGATCGGCAGCGTCTGGATGCCTGCCTCGGTCAGCGCGTAGGCCGCCTTCTGGCCGCGGCCGGCCTCCTCCTTGGTCAGCAGGCCACCTTCGACGAGCTTCTTCAGCCGGCTGCTGAGGATGTTGGAGGCGATGCCCTCCTCGGAGCTGGTGAGCAGCTCGCGGAAGTGACGTCGGTTTCCGAACATCACGTCGCGAAGCACGATCACCGACCAGGGGTCCCCGAAGACCTCCACGGCTGCGTTGATCGGGCACCCCGACCTGGGCTCGCTCACTCCGCTGCTCCTGCGCTCGAAATAGTGGTTGCAATCTGCAATTGGGAAGTCTACTCTCGACGCCAGTGATTGCAAATTGCAATCACTCTGGATCGCGAGGAGATCGCACATGTCACTCGTACGTGCTCACAACATCGGCATCTCGCTGGACGGCTTCGCCACCGGCGACGGTCAGAGCCTGGAGGCGCCCTTCGGCCACGCCGGCGTGCGCCTGATGGAGTGGTTCTTCCCGACCACGACCTTCCAGGGAGCCAGCGGCGACCGGGAGCGGGTGGACGTCGACCCGGCTGCGGAAGCCGACGACGTCTTCGCCAGGCGCGCCTGGGAGGGCATCGGCGCCGAGATCATGGGGGCCAACAAGTTCGGTCCTCCGGGATGGCAGGACGACGCCGACTGGACCGGGTGGTGGGGCGAGGAGCCGCCGTTCCACACGCCGACTTACGTGCTGACCCACCAGCCCCGTGAGTCGATCGAGATGAAGGGCGGCACCACGTTCCACTTCCGCAACGCGCCCATCGAGGAGGTGCTGGCCGAGGCGCAGGAGGCGGCCGACGGCCAGGACGTACGCCTCGGCGGTGGCCCGTCCTCGATCCGGGCCTACCTGGCGGCCGGTCTCGTCGACCACCTGCACGTGGCCGTCACCCCGATCGTCCTGGGACGCGGCGTACGGCTCTGGGACGGGTTGGAGGCGCTGGAGGACGGCTACGAGGTGGCGTCGACCACGACGCCCAGCGGCGTCACCCACGTGACCTTCGACCGGAAGCCGGTCTCGTGATGGCCGGCAAGGTGCTGTGGCACCTCTCGATGTCGCTCGACGGGTTCGTCGACGCCCGCGAGCCGAGGATGGCGTGGTTGGGCGATGTCACCGGACCGCCGGGGGTCGCGGAGGCGTACTCCTCGCAGCTGGGTGCCGTCCTGGGCGGCCGCAACGGTCACGACGCCTACCCCGACGCGATGCCCTACGGCGACTGGGTGGGTCCGGTCTTCATCCTGACCCACCATCCCGAGGACGCCCGCCCGCAGGAGCACATCACCTTCCTCAGCTGCGACGTCGGTGAGGCGCTGCGGATCGCCGTCGAGGCGGCCGACGGGAAGAACGTCGAGGTCTACTCGGCCGACCCTTCGACAAGCTCAGGACATCGCATCGGCCGCCAGCTCCTCGAGCGCGGCCTGATCGACCAGATCGACCTGCACGTCGCGCCTGTTCTCCTCGGCGACGGCATCCGCCTCTACGACAACCCCGGCGGCGACCCGATCCGCCTGCACAACCTGATCGGCGAGGATCCCCACCTGGAGGTGGACCTCCGCTACTCCCCGGTGTGTTCCTGAGGCCCTAGGGTGCAGGCGTGGTCAGCCTGTTCTCGCTCCCGCTCCTGCAGACACCCCGCGCCCGCGTCGCCCGCACGCTCCGGGCGGTGACCGGCGGCCCCAGCCCCCTCGACGGGCGGACCGTGCTGATCACCGGCGCCAGCTCGGGGATCGGTGAGGCGACGGCGTACGCCGCGGCGCGACGGGGCGCGCACGTGCTCCTCGCCGCGCGCCGGGCCGAGGAGCTCGAGCGGGTGCGGACGACCATCGAGGAGAGCGGCGGGCGAGCGTCGACGTACCTCGTCGACATGGCCGACGGTGACTCGATCGACGCGCTGGTGGAGCAGCTGCTCGCCGAGCACGGGGCGGTCGACTACCTGGTCAACAACGCGGGCCGGTCGATCAGGCGGTCGCTGGAGCTGACCCAGGACCGCTTCCACGACTTCGAGCGGATGATGGCGGTGAACTACTTCGGTGCGGTCCGGCTCACGATGGGCCTGCTGCCGGCGATGCGCGCCCAGCGGTTCGGACACGTGGTCAACATCGTCACCTGGGGCAACCAGATCAAGGCGCCGAAGTTCGCCGCCTACATCGCCGCGAAGTCGGCGCTCGACGTGTTCGGGCGGATCCTGAGTCGCGAGGCCTACTTCGACAACGTCACCTGCACCAACATGCGCGTCGCGATCGTGCGGACACCGATGATCGCGCCGACCGCGGAGTACGCCGGTCGCGGCGAGAGCCCCGAGGAGTGCGCCGAGCGGGTCGTCCGCGCGCTCGAGGACCGGCCGGTGACGGTCGACGGCGCGTTCGGCTCGGTCTTCGAGGTGCTCAACATCCTCACCCCGCGGCTGGCCGACCTCGCGATGGCGGTCTCGCACGTGCGTACGCCGGACTCTGCTGCGGCCCGTGGAGTGGATGTTCATCCAGGTACGCAGCGGAGCATCCACTTCCCTAGTGGAACTCCGCGAGGGGAGTGATGGTTCGTCTGCGTACCTAGACGAACATCCACCCGGATCACCCCGCCCGGCGCATCGCCCGAAAGAGCCGCTCGATCGACTCGGCGGGGCGGTCGTAGTCGGACCAGATGAATCGGATCATCACCGACCTGGTCAGCTCGCGCAGCTCGTCCTCTCGGCGCTTCTCCTCGAACACGACGTCTCCGGCGTTCTGGCCGGGCTCGAGCAGCCTGCCGTACTTGATCTTTCCGTCGAACTCGCCGAGCAGCCCGTATTGCGGCCATGCCCAGTCCGTGATGCCGGCGAGCGTGCCGTCGGGGCGGCGCACCTCGTACTGCAGTTGGGGCCGGGGGACGCCGTAGCGTTTGAACATCGCCGTGCCTCGCGACTCACCGACCGAGCCCGACCGCCTGTCGGCGTAGGGCAGCACCGTCCCCACGCGGCGCATGAAAGGCCAGTGCTCCATGATCGAGTATGCCGCGTCGAGCTGTTCCCGGTTGAACCTCTTGCTCCGCAGACCTGAGTCGAGCAGACACCACGCCGCCTCGGTGTCGATGCGTGATGCTGTCTCGAGTACGCACCGTTCCGGGCGCACCACCTGCTGACCTTCCACCTCGATGATGTCGTCGTGACCGGTGAACCCTTCATGGTGCACAACATCACCCTCGATCCGGCCCGGGCCTCCGTCGAGCCGGGTGACGTGCACGCGGTCGAGCGGGACCCGCCAGAGGTCGATGTCGTGGCGTACGACTCCTGAGGCGTGACTCAACGCCACCTTCGGTCCGAGCGCGTGGAGCACGGCGCTGGAGCGCACGCGGTGACGGCCGACGTCGTCGAGTTCCGCCCACACGGCCGCTGGGGCGTAGGCGCCCCTTCTGATCCGGTGCCACTCCCTGCGCCGAACCATCTTGGTGATCTCGCGGTCGGCGTAGCCCGCCGCCTTGGCGTGTTGTGTCGTGAAGAAGCCGGCTCGTTCGACGGCAAGGTCCAGTTCATCCATGGCCCGACCGTCGCCCGGTCGTGACTGCATTTCCAGCCCGACCCGGCCGCGTGTGGATAACCCGTGCGTGAGATGCCCATGTGGATGGTCAGCGGCCCGGGGGATGTTGGTCTAGGTACGCAGCCGAACCGTCACTTCCCGCGTGGAACCCCACTAGGGAAGTGGATGCTCGTCTGCATACCTAGACGAACATCCACCCACCCTCACCACCGCCCGCGGTGGACGACGTCCTCGAGCGGGGTCCGCTTGCGGCGGGTGGGGGAGCCCTTGGCGCCGCCGGAGGCGGGGTGGCCGATGGTGACGGCGCCGATGGGGTCGAAGGCGTCGGGGATGTCGAAGGCCTTGCGGACCGCGGCGTCGGACTCCGGCGGGATGCCGAAGTAGAGGGCGCCGAGGCCTTCGTCGACCACGGTCTGCAGGATCAACATGGTCGCCATCGCGGTGTCCATGTGCCAGAACGGCATCGGCCAGTGGGCCTCGTCGCGGTCGGTCCAGCCCTTGTCGGGCTGGGCGTAGCGGTCCAGGTAGGCCGCCTTGGAGGAGCACGGGATCACGATCACCGGGGCCGTCATCATCCCGGTGAGCCAGCTGTCGGGGTTGTCCACGTCGGCCGTCGCCTCCCAGTAGCGGCGTACGTCCTCAGGGGTGTCGAGCACGAGGAAGGCCCAGCCCTGGGAGAAGCCCGCCGAGGGCGCCCGGGTGGCGTTGTGCAGGATCTTGTCGATCACCTCAGGGTCCACCGGATCGCCGGTGTAGCTGCGGACCATCTTGCGGCGACGTACGACCTCGGAGAACTCCATAGGCCCAGTGTCCCGTCTAAGGCGCTCAGGTCGGGGCCGAGGCCGGAAAGTAAGGCGCGCGACCGATCCGGGTGCCTACCTCAGCAGAGGAGTCTTCTCGATGTCAGCAGGACATCCCCGCAGGACATCCCAGCAGGACAAGCCAGCAGGAGATCGAGATGTACACCACCGTAGGTTACGAAGCAGAGGTCAAGTACCGCCGCCAGCAGATCCAGAAGGACCTGGCCAAGCGCCAGCGGGCCACCGAGGCTCGTCAGACGCGACGCAACCGCACCCGCTGATGCGGGCGCCCAGCGGCAGTCACGACCAGCAACGCCGAGCAGGAGAGATCCGGTTCGGCGTTGCTTCACGTCCGGGGTTGGCGGAGGGCGCGATGATTGCGCCCATGGCGCAGAGTGCCGAGAGGCTGGTCGGGCGTGACACCGACCTGGAGACGCTGGCGGGGCTGGCGGGGCTGGCGGGGTTGGCCGGGCCGGCGGGCGCCCAGCCGGGCGGAGGCAGGCATGTCCTCCTCGCGGGCGACGCCGGTGTCGGCAAGACCCGGATCCTGCGCGAGCTCCGCGGCCGGGCCGCGGCCGACGGCAGGCAGGTGCTGGTCGGGCACTGCCTCGACTTCGGCGACAGCGCCGAGGCGTACCTGCCCTTCACCGAGATCCTCGACAACATCACCACCGCGCTGCCCGACGTGGTCGCGCAGGTCGCCGACGTACATCCGGCGCTCCTGCGGATGGCGCCCGTGGCCCGTGCGCTCGGTGAGGCCGACACCGCCGTCCAGGAGGCGCTCGACCGGGGCAACCTCTTCGCCGCGATCCACGCGCTGCTGGAGCGGGCGGCGCAGAAGGCGCCGCTGCTGGTCGTGGTCGAGGACACCCACTGGGCCGACCAGTCGACCCGGGACCTGCTGACCTTCCTCTTCACCCGGCCGTTCGACGGGCCGGTCACGATCCTCGCCTCCTACCGCGCCGACGACCTCCACCGCCGCCACCCGCTGCGCCGCCAGCTGGCCGAGTGGACCCGGCTGCCCTCGGTCGAGCGGTTCCACCTCGGGCGGCTCTCGGACGATGACGTACGCATCCTGGTCGGTGAGCTCGCCGGAGACCTCGAGGGCCACGAGGACGGGATCGACGTGGAGAGCGTCGTACGCCGCGCCGACGGCAACGCGTTCTTCGTCGAGGAGCTGGTGCAGGCCGCCGGTGCCGACGAGCTGCCCTGGGACCTCGCCGACCTGCTCCTGATCCGGCTCGACCAGCTCGACGCGACCGCCCGCGAGGTGGTCGACACGGCCAGCGCCGCCGGGCGCGACGTCAGCGACGAGGTCCTCGAGGCCGTCGCCGGGCTCGACCGCGCCACGCTCGACGCCGGGCTGAGGCAGGCGATCGAGCGCGCGATCCTGGTCCCGCGCGAGGACGGCTACTACGTCTTCCGGCACGCGCTGCTCGGCGAGGCGGTCTACGACGACCTGCTGCCGGGCGAGCGGGTCCGGCTCCATCAGCGGTACGTCGAGGCGCTGGCCGGAGACCTCACGACCGGCAGCGCGGCCGGGCTCGCCCGTCATGCCCGGCTTGCCGGCGACCACGAGACCGCGCTGAGCGCCGGGATCGCCGCCGGTGACGAGGCGGCCGCCGCCGGTGGTCCCGACGAGGCCTCGCAGCACTATCAGCAGGCGATCGCCCAGCTCGCCGGTCGCGCCGACTCCGACCACGACACCCAGCGCCTCGTCGACCTGGTGGTCAAGGCCAGCGACGCGATGGTGGCCGCCGGACACGCCGACCGGGCCGGGAAGCTGGCCCGTGAGCAGCGGGAGTCGCTCCCGGCCGACGCACCCGGGCTGTGGCGCGCGCAGCTGCTGACGGTCGAGATCGAGACCAGCTTCGCCTACGTCAACGATGTCCGGGTGGGGGCGCTCGCGCAGAAGGCGATGGCCGAGCTCCCCGAGGACGCTCCGCCGCTGGTGCGCGCGCGGCTGCTCGCGGCGTACGCCCGGTCGCTGATGATCTACCGCCGTCACGACGACGCCGAGAAGGCAGGCCGGGAGGCGCTGGCGCTGGCCGAGGAGCTCGGCCGGACCGGTCTCGCCGCGGAGGTGGCGGCGACGCTGGCCGGTTCGTGGGGCCGCCCGCCGCAGGCCTGGATCGAGCCGCTGCGCGAGGCGGTGGCCAGGGCCGCCAAGGTGGGTGCGCTGCACCCGGAGCTGCGCGCCCGGCTCCAGCTCGCCTTCGCCCTCGACGCGGCCGACCGTCTCGAGGAGGCTGGTGAGAACTACCGCAGCGCCTTCGAGCTCAGCCTGGAGCGGGGCGTCCCCTGGGCGCCGTACGCCTTCGACGCCCGGATCGCCTGGCTCGACCACCTCCACATCACCGGCCGGTGGGACGAGGCGCTCGCGCTGACCGAGGTGTACGGCATCCCGCCGGTGCTGTGGCCGTGGCTGGAGTCCAAGCGGCTGATGATCGAGCAGGCCCGCGGCGCCGACGTCGGTGCCGAGGCTCGGCGGCTGCGGCCGTCGTGGAAGCAGGAGGTGGCCACCGCGAGCGAGTCGGCACCGGTGGAGATCTGGGCGGCTGCGGGTCGTGGCGACATCGACGGTGCGATCGAGGCCTACGACGCCGGTGTCGCGGCCCTCACCGCCGGCTGGGGAGAGTGGTTCGGCGCCCATGCCCGGCTCTCGGCGATCGCCGTCGGCGCGATCGGCTCGGCCGTCCCGGCGCTCCCGGTCGGTGCGCGTCCGCAGGTGATGGCGCAGGTGGACCGCATCCACGAGGCGGGCACGCGGCCCGTCGGGACGGAGCAGCCGTGGGGACTGGAGGGTCAGGCGTGGTCGGCGCGGCTGCGGGCCGAGGGGCTCCGTGCCCACTGGCTGGCCGGTCTCGCCGTGCCCGACCAGGCAGATCTCGTCGAGGCGTGGCGCGAGACCGTGGCCGCCTTCGAGGCCTTTCCGCACGTCCACGAGCTCGCCTGGTCGCAGGTCAGGCTGGCCGAGATCCTCCGGGCCGGGGGCGACACCGCCGGGGCGCGCGAGCTGGCCGATCAGGCCCGGGAGACGGCGAAGCGGCTCGGTGCCCGACCGCTGCTCGACCACCTGCTCACCCTCGGCACCACACCGCAGCGGTCGACGGCCGGACCCTCCGGTCAGCTGACCGCCCGGGAGAGCGAGATCCTCGCCCTGGTCGCGGCCGGGAGGAGCAACGGCGAGATCGGCAAGCAGCTGTTCATCTCGACCAAGACCGTCTCGGTCCACGTCTCCAACATCCTGGCCAAGCTCGGCGCCTCCGGCCGCACCGAGGCAGCGGCCATCGGACGTCGCCGCGGGCTGGTGGAGTGACGTGGATCACGGTCGAATGAGGCACCTCTGACCGGCTCCTAAGGCAGGCGCCTCATGCGTGGCGCTACCTCAGGAGCCGAGGCTGGAGGCATGACTTACAGCAACCAGATCAGCTACGACGCCGAGCTGGCCTACCGCCAGCAGACCATTCGCCGTGCGACCGCGGCCGACCGCCTCGCCCGCCAGGTGAAGCGACGCCGTCCGCGCCGGATGGACTCGATACACAACTGAGTCCCCGGAGGACGGTAATGCGGGAGAATCCCGGGCCCGGAGGCGCGATGATAGGGGACATGGCGCAAAGTGCTCGGTCATTCGTAGGTCGCGACCCGGAGTTGCGCACCCTCACCGGGCTGCTCGGCGTCGCCTCGACCACCGACGCCCGCCGCCAGCACGTGCTCCTCGCCGGCGACGCCGGTGTCGGCAAGACGCGCCTGCTGACCGCGCTGCGCGACCGTGCCGTGTCCGACGGCTGGCAGGTGCACGCGGGACACTGCGTCGACTTCGGCGAGAGCGCCGTGGCGTACATGCCGTTCTCGGAGATCCTCGACCGCATCGTCGCGGACCTGCCCGACGTCGTCGAGCGGGTGGCGGCCGACTATCCCGCGCTGGCCAGGCTGAGGCCCGTACGCCGGGTGATGGGTGCCAACCAGGGGGCCGCCCCCACCGGCACCGACCGGGGGCAGCTCTTCGATGCGGTCCACACCCTCTTCGAGGCGGCCGCCGAGAAGGCGCCGCTGCTGGTCGTGGTCGAGGACACCCACTGGGCCGACCAGTCGACCCGCGACCTGCTGACCTACCTCTTCACCCGGCCCTACGTCGGCCCGGTCGCGATGGTCGCCTCCTACCGCGCCGACGACATCCACCGCCGGCACCCGCTGCGCCGCCAGGTCGGTGAGTGGGGCCGGCTGCCCGACGTCGAGCGGATCGTGCTCGAGCCGCTCTCCGACGACTCGGTGCGACTGCTGGTCCACGAGCTCGCCTCCGGCAAGGTCGACGCCGAACGAGTCGTACGCCGCGCCGAGGGCAACGCCTTCTTCGTCGAGGAGCTCGTGCAGGCGGGCTGCGACGAAGATCTCCCGGTCGACCTCGCCGACCTGCTGCTGGTGCGACTGGACCGGCTCGACGGCTCGGCCCGGAGCGTGGTCCGCACGGCGAGCATCGCCGGGCGCCGGGTCACCCACGAGCTGCTCGCCGCGGTGACCGAGATGAAGACCGACGAGCTCGACGACGCGCTGCGCACCGCGGTCGAGCAGAAGGTGCTCGAGCCGACCGGCTCGCGCTACACGTTCCGCCACGCGCTGCTCGCCGAGGCGGTCTACGACGATCTGCTGCCCGGCGAGCGGGTCCGCCTGCACGCCCGGTTCGCCGAGGTGCTGAAGGAGACGCCCGGACTGGGTGCGGCCGCGGAGCTCGCGCTGCACGCCAAGCACGCAGGCGATCTTGCGACCGCGCTGCGGGCTCGCATCGCCGCGGCCGAGGAGGCCCGTAGCGTCAGTGGCGTGGGCGAGGCCGCCCACCACTACGAGAAGGCGCTGGGTCTCGCCGCGGACCCGAAGGTCGCCAAGGCGGCCGCGGTCAACCTGGACCGGGTCTACGAGCGCGCCGCCGACACACTCATCCTCGCCGGGCTGCCCTCGCGGGCCGACGCGATCCTGGCCGAGCGGCTCGACGCCATCCCGGCCGGCCCGTCGGTGGGCCGGGCGCTGCTGCTGGCGACCCGGGCCGAGGCGGCCCTCGCCATGGAGAACGGCGACCCGCTCACCCATTCCCACGACGCGATGCTCGCGCTCCCGGCCGACGCGGAGCCCAAGGCGCGGTGCGCGGTGCTCGCCGTGCGCACCCGGACGCTGGTGACCTTCCGCCGCAGCGAGGAGGCCGAGGCCGTCGGGCTGGAGGGCATCGAGATCGCGGAGCGGCACAGTCTCTCCAAGCTCGCTTCCGACATGGCCACCAGCCTGTCGATGCTCAAGGTCCGCACCGGCCGGGCCGGCGGTGACAAGGTCGAGGGCTTCCGGCAGGTGCTGCGCGAGACGATCGATCAGGCGCGGCAGGTCGGGTCGACCTACGCCGTCAGCCGGGGGCTGTTCACGCTCGGCCGCTCCTATGACGAGGCCGGGGACTACGCGGCGGCACTGCGGTGGTTCCGGGCGGTGATCGACGACGCCGGTGGCGAGTCGCTGCAGTGGTCGCCCTACGCCGCCGCGGCCCGTGCCGACATCGTCCGGATGCAGATGGTCCTGGGGGAGTGGGACGAGGCGCTCGCGCTCGCCGGCGGCAACCTGCCCGACGCGCCGCCGGTGCCGGTCGCGCTCCTCGACTCGCTCCGGCTGATCATGGAGCAGGCGCAGGGGGCATCGGTCGGGGAGGACGCCAAGGCGCTGCGTCCGTTCTGGACCCAGGAGGGGCTGATCGCCCTCAACGGCTCGATCGTGGAGATGACCGCGATGGCCCGCGCCGGCGACGCCGAAGGGGTGCTCAGGGTCTACGCCGACGCGGTCGAGACCCTCTCCCAGTTCTGGACCGAGTGGTTCGGCGGCCGCGTGCGGCTGGCGGTCGTCGCCGCCTCCGGGATCGCGCAGATGCTGCCCTCGCTGCCGGCGGCGCGGTGGCCGGCGCTGGTCGAGATCGTCGACGGGCTGCACAGCGACGGCGAGCAGGTGGTCGCGCAGTACGAGCCCGGAGAGTGGGGGCCGGAGGGACGGGCCTGGACCGCCCGGCTGGAGGCGGAGGTGCTCCGCGTCCACTGGCTGGCCGGGATCGACGCCCCGTCTCAGGAGTCGCTGCTGGCGGCGTGGGAGCGTGCCGAGCAGCAGGTCGAGGCCTACGGTGACGTCCCGGGTCTGGCGACGGTCCGGACCACGTACGCCGCCATCCAGCGGGCCATGGGGGACGTGGCCGGCTCGCGGGTGACCGCAGACAAGGCCCGGGAGACCGCGAAGCGGCTCGGGCTGCAGCCGTTGCTCGACGAGCTGAGGTCGCTGGGTGCGACGACGGTCAAGCAGCAGCAGGCGACGTCGACGTCGCTGACGCCGCGGGAGAGCGAGATCCTGACGCTGGTGGCCGCGGGACGCAGCAACGGCGAGATCGGCAAGCAGCTGTTCATCTCCACGAAGACGGTCTCCGTGCACGTCTCCAACATCCTCGGGAAGCTGGGCGCCGGGAGCCGCACGGAGGCGGCCGCCATCGCCCGCCGCCAGCAGCTGATCAGCTGAACCGGTGGTGCTCGGTGGGAACGTGTGGCTGAATTGTCACCATCACCACGGGCGGGCGGGCGAGGAGCAGATGTGAAGCAGGGCGGGCAGCACCCGATCGCAGCCGGAGTCACGGCTCTCGTCGCGGTCGCGGTCGGAGTGGGGCTGATCGTCGGGATCGGGATGTTCGTCGGTGCCAACATCATGGGCCTGGGTGGCGGCGGTGCCGCCGACGACCAGGGCACCGACCCCGACGCGGGCGCCTCGCTCTACGCCCCCTCGCCGAAGCCGACCAAGACCGCGAGCGGGCCGGCGATCACGCTCAACGCCTCGCCCACGAGCGCTCCGGAGAAGCAGGCGGCCTCCACGAGCCCGTCGCCGTCCAAGACCGTCGAGGAGAAGCCGGCGAAGGAGATCACCCTGCAGGCCGGAATCGTCCAGGCGAAGCCGATGGAGCGGATCGACCTCAGCGGGATCTACCCGCGTGGCGAGGGCGCCATCCTCCGCCTGGAGCGCAACGACGGCCAGGGCTGGGAGGAGTTCGGGATCCCGGACGTACCGGTCAGGGGCGAGCAGTTCTCCACCCCGATCCAGTCCGGCCGGGTCGGGAAGCACAAGTTCCGGATGAAGGACATCGACACCGGCACCTACTCCAACGTGGTCACCGTGACGATCGGCTGAGATCGAGCCGGGGATGGAATAGGTCATCGGACGCTTGGTTGTATGGGGACATGACGGTTCCCACGATCAAGCTCAATGACGACACTTCGATCCCGCAGTTCGGTCTCGGCGTCTGGCAGGTCCCTCAGGACGAGACCGAGCAGGTGGTGAGCCAGGCTCTCGAGGTCGGCTACCGCCACATCGACACCGCGCAGATGTACCAGAACGAGGCCGGAGTCGGCGCCGCCCTGAAGCGCGCCGGACTCGCCCGCGAGGACGTCTACGTCACCACCAAGCTCAACAACTCCCAGCACGACCCGGCCAAGGCCAAGGCGTCCCTGGAGAGGTCCCTGGAGCTGCTCGGCCTGGACCACGTCGACCTGTTCCTGATCCACTGGCCGCTGCCGACGCAGTACGACGGGACGTACGCGAAGACGTGGGAGGCGCTCGTCGGCCTCCGCGAGGCGGGCCTGACCACCTCCATCGGCGTCTCCAACTTCCAGCCCGACCACCTCGACAAGATCGTCGCCGAGACCGGCGTCGCCCCCGCGGTCAACCAGATCGAGGTCCACCCCTACTTCACCAACGAGGCCGCTCGCGCCGCGACCCTGGCCCACGGCGCGAAGGTCGAGTCGTGGTCCCCGCTCGGTCAGGGCGGCGGCGAGCTGACCGACCCGGTGGTCGCCGAGATCGCCTCCGCCCACGGCAAGTCGCCCGCCCAGGTCCTGCTCCGCTGGCAGATCGACCGGGGCGACATCGTCTTCCCCAAGTCCGTACGCCGTGAGCGGCTCGAGGAGAACCTCGCGATCTTCGACTTCGAGCTGAGCGCCGACCAGATCGCCGCCCTCGCCGCCCTCGACAAGGGCGAGTCCGGCCGCTCCGGCCCCAACCCCGACACCTTCGACTGGATCCCGTCCTTCTGAGTGTCCAACCTCCCGCCGCAGCGTACGGATCCGGCGGTAGTCGGGCCGGAAGTCATGCCCCCAGTCGGAGATGCAGTGGGCCTCGTCGAC
>NZ_JBEYUV010000036.1:0-63067 GCF_040643685.1 Nocardioides sp. NPDC047086 | reverse complement strand
CTTGAGGTTGTTGGCCAGCGCGGCGGCGCTCTCCTGGGTGAAGTCACCGCTGATCTGGGCGCCTCCGCTGATCCGGGAGTCGGCGGTCGGCGCCGCACGAGCGGCTCCGCAACGGTGGCCGAGTGCGTCACTGACGCTCCTCGACCTGCTTCTCGGTGTCCTCGAGCGACTTCTGCAGATCCTCGACCGGGATCTTGACGAGCTCGGCGGTGTCGCCGGAGGTCTCGTAGACGCCGTCCTGGACCGCCTTGGTGTCCTGGAAGATCTTGACGAGCTTCTTGTACGTCGGGTTGTCGGCATCGTCGGCGCGAGCGGCGAAGATGTTGACGTAGGGGAGCGCCTTGGGGTCGGACGGGTCGTCGGTGGCCAGGGCGTCGGAGAACTTCAGGCCCGCGTCCTCGACGAAGTCGTTGTTGATGATCGCGGCGGCGACGTCGGGGAGCGAGGAGGGGGTGATCGCGGCCTGGACGGCCTTGATCTTCACCTTGGAGGAGGGGTCGACCTCCTTGATGGTGCTGAACGGGGTGCCGCCGTCGGTGAGCTCGATCAGGCCCTTGGACTGGAGCAGCACCAGGCCGCGGGCCTGGTTGGTCTCGTCGTCGGGGACGATCACGGTCTCGCCGGCCTTGATCTCGTCGAGGCTCTTGTACTTCGAGGAGTAGAGCCCCAGCGGGTAGGTCGCGGTCGAGCCGAGCGCGACCAGGTCGTCGTCGTTCTGGACGTTGTAGTCGGCCAGGAAGATGATGTGCTGGAACTGGTTGAGGTCCAGCTCGCCCTCGGACAGCGCCGGGTTGGGCTGGTTGTAGTCACCGAAGTTCTTGACCTCGAGGTCGATGCCCTCCTCGCGAGCGGCGTCCTGATAGGTCTTCCAATAGGGGTCGTCGGCACCGACGACACCGATGGTGACCTTGGTCAGGTCGCTGCCGGAGTCGTCGTCGCGGGTGAGGAAGAAGGCGAGGCCGCCGATCACGACGGCGACGGCGACGACGATCCCGATGATCAGCGGGAGCTTGGACTTGGGAGCCTCGATGAGCGGGGTGGGCTCGGGCGTGTTGGAGGACACGGGTGGGAACCTCTTCTAGACGGGAGAGTCTCGACGGTGAGAACGGACAGCCTGGTTGTTGTCCACCAAAACAGTAGACTTAACGAGGATCACACTCGCATTGTCGGTCACACGCCGAGACGTGTCACGGACCCGTCCCGGCGTGTGCTATAGCCATGTTTCCCGAGGTCAGGCGAGGTCGCGGCGCCTCATCACGACCACCGCGGCGACCGCTGCGACCAGGACGTACGCCGTCACGGTGATCAGCGCCCGCTCGCCGGAGATCGTGTCGAGGACTCCCGGTGTCCCGTTGGGACCGCCGATGATCGCGCCGACGAGCGAGCCGCCGGCGGTGCCCGGAAGGGCCTCGGTGACGGTCTCGACGCCCGAGAGGAGGCTGCCGACACCGCGGAGCAGGTTCTCGACCACCAGCGACCAGACCAGGCCCAGGCCGACGGCGAGCGCCGGTCCCTTGGCCAGTACGCCGACCAGGAATCCGAGCAGCGCCCACATCTCCAGCACCAGGAACCCGGCACCGAAGGACTGAGCCAGGTCGCTCAGCGCGGGCATGTCGATCGCCTGCCCCTCGGTGGCCGCGATCGCCATCGAGACGCCGACGCACAGAGCCAGGGTGGCGGTCATCATCGCGAAGATGAAGGCGGTCACCGCAGCGAGCGAGCCGCCGACGGCAGCGAGCCGGCTCGGCCCCTGGGTGAAGACGGTCTTCCAGGTGCCCCAGCCGAACCCGTTGCCGGCCACCAGCGCGCCGACCACCATCGCCAGGGCGCCGCCGAACATCGGCAGGCCGCTGACGATGACGTCGGGGACAGCGCTCGGCATCAGCTCCGCCAGCAGCTGGGCGTTGCTGGCACCGTCACCGGCGAAGTTGTCGTCGCCGGTCTTGTAGGCGACGTAGTTGAAGACGTACCCGAAGGAGAGCGAGAGCGCCAGCCAGGCGCCGACGATCACCCAGATCGCCGACCACTTGCGCAGGCGCAGTATCTCGGCGCGTGTGCTGTTGATGAGAGCAGTCATGACACGAGCTCCTTGTTGCTGGTCATCTCGAAGAAGACGTCCTCCAGGGAGCGCTCCGCGACGGTGACCCCGTGGACATCGATGGAGTGGGCGACCAGATGGCGTACGACGTCGGGGGCCGCCGTGGCGGGCAGGTCGACCTCGAGCGTCCCGTTGCCGATACGGCGTACGCCCTCGTCCCCGGCCATCCGCATCAGAGCTGCCAGGGCAGCGCCCTCGGGGGTGGCCCGGACCCGGAGAGTGGCGTCGCCGCGCAGCTCGGCGACGGTGGACTCGCGCAGCAGCCGGCCCTCGTTGATGACTCCGACGCGGTCGCAGATCTCCTGCACCTCGGCCAGGATGTGGCTCGAGAGGATGACCGTCTGGCCGGCCTCGGCGAGGGAGACGACCAAGGCTCGCATGTCGGCCATGCCGGCCGGGTCGAGGCCGTTGGTGGGCTCGTCGAGGACGAGCAGGTCGGGGGAGCCGAGCATCGCGGCGGCGACGCCGAGGCGCTGCTTCATCCCGAGGGAGTAACCCTTGAAGGCGTCCTTCGCCCGGTCGGCGAGATCGACCATCTCGAGCACCCGGTCGACCTCGGTGCCCGGCAGGCCCTGATAGCGCGCCATCGTGCGCAGGTTGTCGCGGCCGCTGAGGTAGGGGTAGAAACCGGGGCCCTCGATCAGGGCCCCGATCCGGGCAGTGACCTCGGGTCGCCCGGCGGGGCGACCCAGGACGCTGGCCGATCCGGCGGTGGGCCGGATCAGGCCGAGCATCATCCGCAAGGTGGTGGTCTTGCCGGCCCCGTTGGGGCCGAGGAAGCCGTACACCTCGCCACGCACGACGGTCATGCTGACCCGGTCGACGGCGAGCCTGTCGCCGTACCGCTTGGTCAGCCCGTCGGTCTCAACCACGAGTTCATTCATGCCTCTCACGCTCTCCCGGCCGGCCCCTGGTCGGCATCGGCGCCGTGGAGGCTCCGGGTTACGCAGATCTGCGTAGGCGGGCGGCCGCTTGTGTCGTACGTCTCGGGCGCCCGCGCGAACTAGGGTCATGTCCATGTCCCGGATCCGTCGCCATTGGCTGCCGTGGCTGGTCGTCGTGGTGGAGCTGGTCGGCTCGCTGGGCAGCAACGCCCAGGCCGACACCCGGGGGCCGGTTGCGCTGGCCGCGCTGCTCTCCGTCGTCGCCGTCCTTCCGGTGCTGCTGCGGGAGCCGCCCGGGTGGGTGCTCGCGGTCAGCGGGCTCTGTGTCGGCGTCTACTTCACCCTGGGCTACGCCGCCGGGCCGGTCTTCCTGGCGCTGCCTGCGGCCACCTTCGCGGTGGCGTGGTCGCTGCCCCCGCGCCGGTGGGTCGGCTGGGCTGCCGTGGGTGCGGCCCTCGTGGCCGCTGGGATCGTGCTGAACCCCGCGGAGAGTCCGAGGTTCGACGGGGGCCGCGGCCCCTGGGGACCCGGCGGCGGCCCGGAGGGTGACCTCTCGCTGTGGCAGGCCTTCGGCCAGGTGGCGCTCATCGCCGCCTGCGGTGCGATCGCCACCGCGCTGCGCTCCCGCAACGAGGCCCGGGCACAGCGCCAGCGCCGTGCGGTCAGCGACGAACGAGTCAGGATGGCCACCGACCTGCACGACGGCGTCGGACACGGGCTCGCGGTGATCGCGATGCAGGCGGGTGCCGCGCTGCACGTGCTCGACCGCGATCCGGAGGCGGCCCGCCGCAACCTGGAGGCGATCCGTGCCGAGAGCAAGGAGTCGCTCGACCTGCTGCGCCGGCAGCTGGCCCGGCTGACCGAGACCGAGACCGGCGCCGGGCCCGCGCCGCGGGCACCCGAGCACGGGTTCGCCGACGTGCCCGCGCTGGTCGACCGGGTGCGCACGGGCGGGCTCGAGGTCTCGCTCCGGCTCGAGGCGGGCTCCGTGCCGGCGGAGGCTGAGCGGGCGGCGTACGCCGTGGTCCAGGAGGGGCTCACCAATGTGCTGCGGCATGCGGGAGCGTCGCGGGCCGAGGTGTCGCTCGTCTCCATATCGGGGTCCGAGCTGGTCGTGACGGTGCGTGATGACGGGCGGGGATCGGACATGGTGAGCGGGGAAAGGCGTCCCGGGATGGGAATTGTGGGAATGCGGTCGCGCGTCGAGGCGCTTGGAGGCACCCTAGAGGCGGGGCCGGAGGTACGGGGCTTCCGGCTGCGGGCTTCCATCCCGCTTTCAGGGTCCTCGGCGGGTGGCGCGGAGGGGCTGGCATGAGCGAGCGCAAGCAGGTCAGCGTCGCTCTGGTCGATGACCAGCCCCTGGTCCGGATGGGCCTGGCGACGATGATCGGTGCCGAACCCGATCTGGAGGTCGTCGGTGAGGCCTCCGACGGCAGCGCGGCGCTGCCGATGCTGCGCCGCGCCCACCCCGATGTGGTCCTGTGCGACATCCGGATGCCGGTCCTCGACGGCCTCGGCATGCTGGAGCAGGTCACCCGCGACCCCTCGCTCAAGGACGTACGGGTGGTGATGCTGACGACCTTCGAGCTCGACGAGTACGTCTTCGAGGCGCTGCGGCTGGGAGCAAGCGGCTTCCTGCTCAAGGATGCCGAGCCGGTCGCGCTGCTGGACGCGATCCGGGTGGTCGCCGACGGTGGTTCGCTGCTCGCACCGACGGTGACGAAGCGCGTGATCGAGGAGTTCGGGTCATCCCGGCGGGCGGCGAACCCGCATCCACGTCTGGGAGACCTGACCGAGCGTGAGCGGGAGATGGTCGCCTGGGTGGCCACCGGCCGTTCCAACGCCGAGATCGCCGCCGAGCTCGTGGTCAGCCCGGACACGGTCCGCACCCACGTCTCGCGGGCGATGGTGAAGCTGCATGCCCGTGACCGCGCCCAGCTCGTCGTCTTCGCGATCGAGTCGGGACTGAAGATCTAGCCGAACCTGGATCAGGCGGCGAGCGGGATGCTGCCCGGCATCACAACCGGTGCGCACGAGCAGGTGTCGCTGCAGGCCAGGTAGGTGTGCACCTCGTGACCGCATCGCGGGCACGGCAGGAAGTGCGACATCGGGAAGCTGTGTACGTTGCCGTTCTCTGGGTGCTGAGCCGTGTCCCACATGACTTTCTCCTATCCGCGTTGTGTGCCTTCACCTACTCCACGAGTGTGCGCGTGCGAATTCGACATCTTTTCTTCGACACGCGGCAGATTCATCAAATGGGAGGATCGGCGAGTGACGACGGACCAGGCGCAACGACTGCGCGACCTCAAGCTGCTGCGGAAGGTCAAGGACCGGATCGACAGGGAGTACGCGCAACCGCTCGACGTGGAGGCATTGGCCAGTGGCGTACACATGTCGGCCGGCCATCTGAGCAGGGAGTTCCGCAAGGCCTACGGCGAGCCGCCCTACTCCTATCTGATGACCCGCCGGGTGGAGCGGGCCATGACCCTGCTGCGGCGCGGCGACCTCAGCGTCACCGACATCTGCTTCGCGGTCGGCTTCGGGTCGCTGGGGACGTTCTCGACCCGGTTCAGCGAGCTCGTCGGGATGTCACCGAGCGTCTACCGCGAGAAGGCCTCGGCCGGTGGAGCGGGGATTCCACCGTGCGTGTCCAAGCAAGTGATCAGACCGGTCAGAAATCGAGAAGCCAGGGTGCCGGATCCCTACATAACGTGAGGTCCATGGACATCAACATCTGCCACAGCTACCTACCGCACACCGACCCCGAGGCCTCGCTGAGGTTCTACCGCGACCTGCTGGGTTTCGAGGTGAGGAAGGACGTCGGGTACGAGGCGATGCGCTGGCTCACGATCGGGCCGCCGGCGCAGCCCGGCGTGAGCGTCGTGCTCTACCCGCCCCTCGCCGACCCGAACATCAGCGAGGAGGAGGGCCGCGTCATCCAGGAGATGATGGCCAAGGGCACCTTCGCCAGCCTGATGCTCTCCTCGCCCGATGTCGACGCCGCGTTCGAGAGGATCCAGGCCGGCATCGAGGCCAGCGGCGGCGAGATCATGTCGGAGCCGACCGATCAGGACTGGGGCATGCGGGACTGCTCCTTCCGCGACCCGGCCGGCAACACCATCCGGCTGCAGCAGGTCAAGTGAGCCGGAAATGTGCAGGCCTGGATTCACGCCTCCGACTAGCCTGATCGGCATGACGGACGCCGGCTCGAACGAGCCCAACAGCGCAGACACTCACGACCTGATCCGAGTCCAGGGGGCCCGGCAGAACAACCTCAAGGACGTCTCGGTCGAGATCCCCAAGCGCCGGCTCTCGGTGTTCACCGGGGTGTCGGGTTCGGGGAAGTCATCGCTGGTCTTCGGCACGATCGCGGCGGAGTCGCGGCGGCTGATCGACGAGACGTACTCGACGTTCATCCAGGGGTTCATGCCCAGCCTGCCGCGGCCCGAGGTCGATGCGATGGAGGGGCTGACCACCGCCATCCTGGTCGACCAGGAGCGGCTCGGCGCCAACCCGCGCTCGACGCTCGGCACGGTCACCGACGCCTACGCGATGCTGCGCTCGCTGTTCAGCCGGCTGGGGGACCCGTTCATCGGCGGTCCGACCGCGTTCTCCTTCAACATCCCCACCACCCGCGCAAGCGGGGTGATGACCGGGCCCAAGGGTGAGAAGACGATCGTCAAGGACGCGGTCTACCTCGGCGGCATGTGTGCCGAGTGCGAGGGGCGCGGGACGGTCTCCGATCTCGACCTCGCGGTCATCATCGACGAGTCGAAGTCGCTGGTCGACGGGGCGATCCTGGTGCCCGGATACACCGCCGACGGCTGGATGGTGGCCGCCTTCAAGGTCGTCGTTCCGCCGGACGTCCCGATCAAGGACCTCACCGAGGAGCAGCGCCACGACCTGCTCTACGCCGAGCCGCGCAAGATCAAGCTCGAGGGCATCAACGCGACCTATGAAGGCCTGATCCCGAAGATCCGCAAGTCGATGTTCAGCAAGGACGTCGAGGCGCTGCAGCCCCACATCAAGAAGTTCGTGGAAGCGGCGGCGGTCTTCAAGCCCTGCCCGGCCTGCGGAGGGACCCGCCTCAACGAGTCGGCGCTCTCCTCGAAGATCCGCGGCAAGTCGATCGCGGACGTGTGCGCGATGCAGGTCACCGACGCCGCCGACTGGCTGCGGACCATCGACGAGCCGGGCGTGGCGCCGCTGGTCGCCGGGCTGCTGCACCTGTTCGACTCGTTCGTCGAGATCGGTCTCGGCTACCTCTCCCTCGACCGGCCCTCAGGCACGCTGAGCGGCGGCGAGGCGCAGCGTACGAAGATGGTCCGTCACCTCGGCTCCGCGCTGACCGACGTCACCTACGTCTTCGACGAACCGACCGTCGGGCTGCACCCGCACGACATCCAGCGGATGAACAAGCTGCTCCTCGACCTGCGCGACAAGGGCAACACCGTCCTGGTCGTCGAGCACAAGCCGGAGACCATCGCGATCGCCGACCACGTCGTCGACCTCGGCCCCGGGGCCGGCAGCGACGGCGGCACGATCTGCTTCGAGGGAACCTACGCCGGGCTCGCCGAGGCCGACACGCTGACCGGGCGCCACCTCGGCCACCGCGCGTCGCTGAAGGAGACGGTCCGGGTGCCGAAGGGGCAGCTGGAGATCCGAGGAGCGACCTCCCACAACCTCCGCAACGTCGATGTCGACATCCCGCTCGGCGTGCTGACGGTCGTCACCGGTGTGGCCGGGTCCGGGAAGTCCTCCCTGATCCACGGCTCCATCCCGGTCAGCGAGGACGTGGAGTTCGTCGACCAGAGCGCGATCAAGGGATCGCGGCGCAGCAACCCGGCGACCTACACCGGCCTGCTCGAGCCCATCCGCAAGGCCTTCGCCAAGGCCAACGGGGTCAAGCCGGCGCTCTTCTCGGCCAACTCCGAAGGGGCGTGCCCGACCTGCAAGGGCAACGGGATGATCTACACCGAGCTCGGGTTCATGGAGACCGTCGCCTCGCCCTGTGAGGACTGCGGCGGCAAGCGGTTCCAGGCGCTGGTGCTCGAATACCGCCTCGGCGGGCTCAACATCGCCGAGGTCCTCGACCTCTCGGTCGCCAAGGCCCACTCCTTCTTCTCCGAGGGCGAGTCGAAGGTGCCCGCGGCCGCCAAGATCCTCGAGCGGATGGCCGACGTCGGCCTCGGCTACCTCAAGCTCGGCCAGCCCCTCAACACCCTCTCCGGCGGCGAGCGGCAGCGGATCAAGCTGGCCATGCACCTGGGGGAGAAGGGCGGGACGTACGTCCTCGACGAGCCGACCACCGGCCTCCATCTCGCCGACGTCGACAATCTGCTGGCGCTGCTCGACAAGCTGGTCGACGCCGGCAAGTCGGTGATCGTGATCGAGCACCACCAGGCGGTCATGGCTCACGCCGACTGGATCATCGACCTCGGCCCGGGGGCCGGTCACGACGGCGGTCTGGTCGTCTTCGAGGGCACGCCCGCCGAGCTCGTCGCGAAGAGGTCGACGCTCACCGGCGAGCACCTGGCGGCGTACGTCGGGGCCTGAGCCTGGCCTCGGGTGGCGCGAATCACGCCTGTTCGCGGGCGTCTGGATGCGGTCGCGGTAGCGGGTCTCTCTTAGTGTGAATTGGTTGCAGCATCAATCAAGGAGCACCTGAGATGACCCTCTACCTTCCCGAGCACAGGCGTACGCCCGGGGAGTCCGAGCACACCGCTTGGACCCGTCCGGCCCAGCCGGCGGTGGAGTTGACTCCGGTGCGGGAGCGCCCGGCGCCGGTATGGCCGCGCGGGCTGGTGGCCGCCGCCGGCGCTGCGGTCGTCACGACGCTGATCGCCGTGGTCGCCAAGGCGGCCGGGGTCGACTTCGGGAGCAGCGTGGGCGACGTACCGCTCCTGGCGTTCCCGCTGCTCACCGTCTACTGCTCGCTGATCGGGATCATCATCGCCGAGGTGATGATCCGGGTCGCCGCGATGCCCCGCTCGACCTTCCAGATCACCATGATCGTGCTCACCGGGCTCTCGCTGGTCCCCGACGTGCTGCCGTTCTTCGAGTTCGACCTGGCCTTCGTCGGCGTCCTGTGCCTGACCCACGTCGTCGCCGCCGCGATCGTGGTCCCGATGATCGCCCGGCGGATGGAGGAGCGCCGCGGCCTCGGGCTGCACGTTCCCACCCATCGCCGATAGCGGACGCCGACCGTCCTGATTCGATGCCATGGTGGAGCCATGGCAGCAGAGACTCGCACCTTCCAGGTCACCTTCGACGCCCACGACCCCCGCGCGCTCTCCACGTTCTGGCGTGACGTGCTCGGCTACGTCCACCCCGGTCCGCCGGGAGTCGAGGTCCCCGAGGGCAGCGACCCGCTGGACGCCTGGGACGAGTTCCTCGCCCGTGTCGGGGTGCCGGAAGACGAGCGCAACAACGCCTCGGCGATCGAGGATCCCGCGGGCGCCGGCCCGCGCGTCTTCTTCCAGCGCGTGCCGGAGTCGAAGACCGCCAAGAACCGCGTCCACCTCGACGTCCGCGCCGCGCCCGGGCTGCTGGGCGAGGAGCGGATGGCTGCGCTCGAGGCGGAGTGCGAGCGGGTCGTCGCCCTCGGGGCGACCCGCGTCCGCCGCTTCGAGCCCGAGCCGCCGATGAGCAACGGCTTCATCGTCATGCAGGACCCCGAGGGAAACGAGTGGTGCCTGGACTAACCGACGCGCCGGGCGAGCAGGGTCGAGTCGTCGATGTCGACCTGGACGCCGTCACGGACGACCGAGCGGGGTCGCTGCTCGACAACGACGGGCTCGAAGCCGTCGGGCAGCCCGGGGAGCAGGTCGGCGGCGAGAAACATCGCGTCGTGGTGGTTGTGGTGCTCGAAGACCTCCGAGGGCGCGTGGCCGACGACGAGCAGATGGCCTCTGGGCGCGACCGCGGTGGCCAGGCGCCCGGCGACCTCGACCATGCTCCCGTCGGGCGTGTGCAGGAAGTGGCACGTCACCAGGTCGAACTCTCGGCCCTCGGCGTCGAAGGTGCGGGCGTCGACCTGCCACCAGGACGTACGATCCGCCACCCCGGCCTCTTCGGCATGCCGCCGTGCCCGGGCCAGCCCGTTGGCCGAGAAGTCGGCCCCGGTCACCGTCCAGCCCTGCTGGGCGAGCCAGATGACGTCTCCACCCTCACCGCAGCCGACATCGAGCGCCGTGCCCGGCGTCAGTGCCGAGACGTCGGCGACGAGCTGAGGGTTCGGGTTGCCGCTCCAGACCTTCTCCTCACCGGCGTAGCGCTCCTCCCACGACTCCGGCTCGAACATCTCGCGTCCGTCGTTCTCGCTCATGGCCTCAATCTAGCCGTCGCTGCTGGGTAAACCTGGTGCGTTGCAGGCATGCCATGTGATTGCCTGACCGGCGATGATCACCCTGAGCGAACCACCTCGCCTGGTCCGTCCGACGACGGCCGTACGCACCTCCTATCTCACCGGCGAGCAGGCCGACTGCCTCCTCCGCGGCACCGACACCGACTGGCTCGGCCCGGCCAGCGAGGACTTCGACGCGTTCGTCGCCGCGAGGGACCACGACAAGGAGCGCTGGGAGGTGATGTCGACGGTCTACTGGTACGTCTCCGGGGAGCACTACCTCGGCACCCTCGTCGTGCGCCACGCACTGACGCCCGAGCTCGCCGTCGACGGTGGTCACATCGGCTACCACGTCGTCGCGCCGTGGCGGCGCCAGGGTCACGCGACCCGCATGCTCGAACGAGGCCTCGAGAAGGCCCGTGAGCACGGCGTCTCCCGCGCCCTGCTCACCTGTGCCCCGGACAACGACGCGTCGCGGCGGGTGATCGAGAAGAACGGCGGCGCGGCCGACGAGCAACTGGGCAACGAGCTCAGGTTCTGGATCGGGTAGGGATACTGCACCCATGCACGCTCTCGTACGCCGCCCCTCGCCCCGCCTCGCCGACGGGCTCGTCACCCACATCGAGCGGAGCCCGGTCGACGTCGGCCTCGCCCACGAGCAGTGGGAGGCGTACCTCGCAGCGATGCGCTCGGCGGGCTGGACGACGCACGAGGTCGATCCCGCCGACGACTGCCCGGACTCGGTCTTCGTCGAGGACACGATGGTGGTCTTCGCGGACCTGGCCGTGATCAGTCGCCCGGGTGCGCTGGAACGGCGTCCGGAGACCGTCGCGGCCGAGGACGCCGTCCGTGCGCGGGGCTACCGGATCGCCCACATCGAGGCGCCCGGAACCCTCGACGGAGGCGACGTGCTCAAGCTCGGTGAGACCGTGTGGGTGGGGGAGGGCGGGCGTACGAACGCCGAGGGGATCGCCCAGCTCCGGGCGCTGCTCGCACCGCTCGGCGCCGACGTCCGCGCCGTCCCCGTCTCGAAGGTGCTCCACCTCAAGTCGGCGGTCACCGCGCTCCCCGACGGCACCGTCATCGGCCACGAGCCGCTGGTCGACGACCCGAGCGTCTGGGGAGCCCGGTTCTTGCCGGTCCCGGAGGAATCGGGCTCCCACGTGGTCGTGCTCGACGACCGCACGCTGCTCATGGCTACCTCGGCTCCGCTGAGCAGAGCGATCTTCGAGGAGCGTGGCTACACGGTCGTGCCGGTCGACATCTCCGAGTTCGAGAAGCTCGAGGGCTGCGTCACCTGCCTGTCCGTGCGGCTACGAGCGTCTCAGGGCTGACGAGGCATCGTCGCGCAGTTCGATCCCGTCGCGACGCCCTTGACCCGGTCGGTGATCCAGTTGATCGCGGCGGTCTGGTCGACCAGGAGCGGCGTGATGTGGTTGGTGATCAGCCCGTCGCCGAGGTTCGGCAAGATGACGGCCTGGTAGGTCACCTCGACCCCCTGACCACACCAGTCCACCGCCAGCTGGCGGGCCTGCGCGTGCGGGACGATGTCGTCCTCGGTGCCGGTCGCCAGCCTCACGGGGATCCGAGGAGCCAGGTTGCCGAGCTTCTGCTCGGTCATGATCGCCTGCACCGTGGGCTCGCGCTCGATGATGTCGTCGAGGCTCTCGCCGGTCGTGGTCCAGCTGTTGCTGCGCTGGAATGGATAGCTGATGATGCCGTCGCCGACGCACGCGGTCGACAGGTCCTCGAGCGCCGCCTTCCCCTTGGCGTTCAGGTTCTCGTCGAGGATCGGCTGCAGCTCCGGGTCGGACTGCGCCAGGCCGTTGATGGTCCAGCCCAGCGCCGCCACCAGGGCCGAACCGTCGATGCCCTGCGCCGTCGCCCGCAGGTCGGCCGGCGGTGCGCCGACATAGGCTCCGACGAGGTCGATCTCGGGAGCGTACGTCGCGGCGAGCTCGGAGGCTGACCCGGTCGCGCCGCCGCCCTGGCTGTAGCCGTAGAGGGCGACCCGCGACCCGGCGGTCACCGATGCATCCGGGACCTCGCGCGCTGCCCGCGCGGCGTCGAGGACGGCGTGGCCCCCGTCGACGCGGTCGACGTAGGTGTGGAGCCGGTCGGTGGTGCCGAGGCCGACGTAGTCGGTGACCATCACCGCGACCCCGCGCGCCAGGAGACGGTAGATCCCGATGTCCTCATAGCCCACCGAGACGGTCCTGCCGTTGAAGAGGATCGGGCGCTCCAGACCGAGCGAGGCCGAGCACTGGTCGCCCTGTCCCATGGTGCCGGGCGCGACGACCACGAGCGGGCGGTCTCCCGCACCCCTCCAGGCCGCGAACGGCTCGATGTAGGCGCCGGTCACCGCGGCCGGGGCGCCGTTGTTGTCGGTCGTCTTGTACATCACCCGGGTGGCGGTGCCGGGCAGCGAGCCGACGCCGGGGATCGAGAGGCCGACGCCGAGGGGGAGTGGCTCGGTGCGGACGAGCGCACCGTCCGCCTCGGGAAGCTCGGCCGGCGGGTTGTAGAACTCCGGGATCTCGACGCCACGCGAGACGACGGCGGTGCTCTGCTCGGCGGCCTCGGCCGGCGCGGCCAGGACTGCGGGCATGACGGCGGCGACGGCCAGCGCGGTCGCCAACGTGCGTACGGGGTGCTTCACGAAGATGCTCGATGCGTGCTGAGCCATGGGGGACTCTCCTCACGTAAGCGGGACCGCGTCGTCCCGAGTTACTGAAGAGTAATGTGAGCGCGGTCACGGTGACAAGAGTTTCAGTCCACACTTGTACACCGAGATTCGCGGCCCTAGGAGACGACCGGCTGGCGCAGGATCGTGCGGAGCTTCTCGGGTACCACGCGCCGCGGGTCACCCAGGTAGATCTCGTGGTGCTTCCCGCTCATCCGCAGCCCGCTCCCGGGGATGAACCGCTCGTGCAGCTCCTCGAGCACCGGGCCCTCGTCGTCGTACGGCCCGACGTGCAGCGTCTGCACGCACATGCCCTCCGCGAGCTTCTCCAGCCGCACCTCGCCCAGGCTCGCCGGGCGGTCCTTCTCGCCGACCTTCGAGACCGCCTCGTCGAACATCTGTGCAGTGATCCAGTCGGGCGTCATGATCATCGCGGTCCAGTCCCAGCGCGACTTGTCCCGCGCACGGGTGAACGCCTCCATGTCTTCGGCCCACCACAGCGCCTCCAGCGGCGGCACCACGTAGTCCCGGCCCTGGTCCTTGCTGGCGAACTTCAGCTTGTAGGCCACCGGGTAGAGCGCGGCGAGCGCATCCGCGTACTCCTGGGCGGTGTTGGGATCCCCGTGCCCGTCGACCATCAGGTAGGGGAGTGGCGGCACCTCGAGAACCCGGAACTCCCCCTGGCGCGCCCGAAAGATGTCGAGCTCCTTCTTCAGATCCACCTTCGCCACCATGGGGCCATGATGTCGCGCCGTCGAGGCCGGTGGGCGCGAAACTCGGATGCCGTCCGGGGAGTCTGCGCCTACGCTCCTGACATGGCCACCGTGGAGGACGTTCGCTGGCTCGGATCGAGCCTGGAGCGGTCCTACGAGGTCTTCGTACGCAGCCGGCTGAAGTTCCGGGTCGGCTCGATCGTCTATGTCGCCTTCTCCCTGGACGAGACCGAGATGGGGTTCGGCTTCCCGAAGGAGGAGCGTGCTGCGCTGGTCGCCAGCGCTCCCGACAGATTCCACCTGCCCCGCGAGTCGGAGCTGCGGTTCAACTGGGTGGAGTCGTCCCTGGCCGCGCTCGACCCGGCCGAGGCGTGCGAGTTCGTCGTCGACGCCTGGCGCCTCTGCGTACCGAAGAAGGTCTCCGCCGCCTACGATCTCACCCATCCCGACGGCCCTGGGCCGGACCGTCCCGAGACCGGGCCGGCGAAGAGGGGAGCGCGATGATCCTGGCCAAGGAGCACGAGCAGCTCACGGACCCCGTCCGCGAGCTCGTCCTCGACGACCAGCGGATCCGCAACGACATCTGCTGGTCGGTCTTCGAATGAAGGAGCGAACCCGAGAACTACTGGAGACCGAACGCCGGCAGGCACTCACCCGGCTCGCGGACCTCACCGACGACTTCGATGCCGTCGTCTCGGCCTCGCGAGACTCCAACGCCGATGACGAGCACGATCCCGAGGGGGCCACGATCGCCTTCGAACGCTCCCAGCTCCAGGCACTCGTACGCCAGGCCTGCCGGCACCTCGACGAGGTCGAGGCTGCCCTGGATCGGCTGACCGAGGGCACCTACGGGATCTGCGAGATCTGCGGTCAGCCGATCAGCGAAGGGCGGCTCGAAGCGCGCCCCGTGGCACGCACCTGCATCACCTGCGCCGCCGCCAGGCGTTGACCGGCCGTACGATGGCTCGTCCTCGACCGGGAGTGGGTATGTCACGTTCGTCCGAAGATCCGATCCTGCTGTGCTGCCTGCTGTGGGCGCACGAGGGACAGGCCGACGCTCTGCACGCCTACGAGGACCGTGTGCTCCAGCTGATCGAGGAGCACGGAGGAGAGGTCGTCCAGCGGGCGCTCGCCGACACCGCCGGCCAGCCCGACGAGGTCCAGCGCTTCCGGTTCTCGGGCCAGACTGCGCTCGACGCCTATCTGAACGACGACCGGCGTACGTCGCTGGCCCCCGAACGCGACGCGGCCGTGGCCCGCACCGAGCTGTTCCCGGTGCGATTCTGATCCGCCGGTCCGCTCAGATGGCCTCGACGTCCGCGGCCACGTGCCGATAGCCCCAGGTCTCGTAGACGACGACCGTCACATAGGGCGCGGCGGCCGCGATCAGCAGCGACCAGCCGAGGGAGACACCGGTCGCCGCCGCGACGACCGCGAGCGTCAGGACCGCAAGCATGCCGACGGCCAGGTTGACGTGCAGCATGTCCACGCGCCGCATCAGCGAGGAGTAGATGCCGAAGTAGGCGATCGTGAAGATCGCCAGCGGGATCGCGACCGCGAGCACCGCGCCGAGCACGCCGATGCTCGCCTCGCCCTCGACGACGTACGCCGCCACGTGGATGCCGCCACCGAAGGCCGCCACCGAGGCGAAGATGAGGATGTGCCCGTAGCCGAAGATCCAGGCCCGGTCCCGATGCCGCTCGATGAAACGAGCGAACGGAACGATGTAGTAGTCCCACCAGATCCCGAACGCCAACAGGGTCCCGGCGACCACGAGCAGGATCGACTCCTGCGACCAGCCGACGTTCTCGACGGCCGATGCCACCGCCGCGAGCACCACCAGGACCACCGAGCTCGTCTGCGTCACCGCGAGGATCACCCAGCCGATCTGAGCGACCAGGATCGACCCGGCGTAGGTGAGTGCGGTGCGACGGTAGACGGGGGACTGCGACGCGGCTCGGAGCCACTGAGCGACCATGGCGACCCGCATCACGACGTAGCCCGCGACCAGGACGCTGTTGTCGAGGACGCCGCCGTGCTCGAGCGACTCGAACAGCGGTGCGACGCCCAGTGCCACGACGATGGCACCGCCCATCTGCACGATGGTGAGGGAGCGGAACACCCAGTCGTCGGTGTCGAACCCGGAGGCGAACCAGGCGAAGTTGATCCATGCCCAGCAGATCGCGACCGAGGTGAACACGAAGCCACCGATCGCGGACGCCAGGTGCTCCTCGGCGACCAGATGAGCAAACGCGTCGCCGGCCTGCGCGAACGCGACGACGAAGGCGAGGTCGAACAGCAGCTCCAGGGGAGTGGCGGAGCGGCCGACCTCATCGGGGTAGCGTCCGCTCATCCGCATCAGCCGATGAGGTCGTACGGCGGTCATGGCGAAGATCCTGCCACCGTGGAGACGTCTCGGGGAGGGAGTGCGCCAAGTGCTTCTGAGCCGGTTAGTCTCAGCGCATGATGATCGTTGTGGCGCTGGTGCTCGCCGGGCTTGCTGCGTTGGTGCACGTCTACATCTTCGTGATGGAGTCGGTGACCTGGACGAGTGCCAAGACGCGCGCCGTCTTCGGGACGAGCGCCCAGGAGGCCGAGGCGACCAGGGAGCTCGCCTACAACCAAGGCTTCTACAACCTGTTCCTGGCGATCGTCACCGCGGTCGGCATCGTCTTGGTCGCGGCGGACTCGCAGGCCGCGGGTGTCGCGCTGGTGTTCGCGGGCACCGGGTCGATGGCAGCAGCCGCGACGGTGCTGTTCGTCTCCTCGCCCGACAAGCGGAGCGCAGCGCTCAAGCAGGGAGTCGTCCCGCTGCTCGCCGTGGTCGCGCTCCTCATCGGCTCACTCCTCTGACCTCGGCGTAGGTCAGGCGGACAGGCGGCCCTGGAGCACGAGGCTCCACGCGAGACAGCCGAAGGCAGCGGTCGTGGCGATGGTGCGTACGACGTTCCAGCGGACCCACTTCGCCTCGTCGAAAGCCTCGCGCACCTGGGCGAGGTCGGAGATCAGATCCGGTGATCCCGCGGCCTTGAGCGCGTCGTTGAGGGGGAGATGGATCGCGATCGTGAGGACGAAGGCGATCAGGTAGAGGACGAGCGCGACCCCCACCCACACCAGCAGGCGTCGCTGGTCCGACCCCAGGGACAGCGCGACCGCGAGGATGGTGAACACGAGCGCCCCGAGGAACCCGCTCACCATGAACCACGGGTTGATGATCGCCCGGTCGATCGCCTGGAACGAGCCGACGAACGTGCGGTCGTCGGTCGACCCCAGGCCAGGCATGATCGTGTGGGCATAGAGGCCGAAGTAGCCGGCCATCAGTCCCATGGTCATGGTCGCGGTGATCAGCGACAGCGTTCGGATGTCCTCGAGCATGGGCACATCCAAGCAGGTTCCGGCCGGCCGTTCCGGTGCTTCGCCGATGCTCGCCGGCCCACGGGGGAGTTGGGATGGCGAGACGGGTGCTGCGGCAAGCCTTCGAGGCAGCTCGGCACAGCACCCGTCTCCGCGCCGAGGGCTACGCCCTGGTCGAGCGGCGCAGCCACCCGATGAGTATCGGCAGCACCAGCGCTGCCACAGCGATCGCCCACAGCACCTTGCTGAGCGTGCTGTCCAGGAGCACCGTCAGGTCTCCCTCCGAGATCAGCAGCGTGCGCTGCAGCTGCGTCTCAAAGAGGGGCCCCAGGATGAGACCGACCACCGCCGGGGCGACCGGCACGTCGGCCATTGCCATGAGCACACCCAGCAGACCGATGACATAGAGCAGCAGCAGATCCGGGAACCCGCCGCCGGAGGCCAGCGTCCCGAGCGTCGCGAAGACCAGGATGCCCGCGTAGATGCCGTACGCCGGGATCTGCAGCAGCCGTGCCCAGACCCGCGCCAAGGGCAGGTTGAGCACCAGGAGCATCAGGTTGCCGATGAAGAGCGAGGCGATCAGGGCGTAGACGAGCGGCCCGGACTCGCTGAACAGCTGCGGCCCGGGCTGCAGGCCATAGGACTGGAACGCGGTGAGGATCACCGCGGCCGTCGCCGAGGTCGGTAGACCGATGGTGAGGAGCGGCACGAGCACCCCGGCCGCGGCGGCGTTGTTGGCTGCTTCGGGCCCGGCGACGCCTTCGATGGCGCCGTGCCCGAACTCGTCCTTGTGCTTCGAGATCCGTCGCTCGGTGGCGTACGACAGGAAGGTCGGGATCTCCGCGCCGCCGGCTGGCAGCGCCCCGATCGGGAACCCGAAGGCGGTGCCGCGCAGCCATGCCGGCCAGGAGCGACGCCAGTCCTGACGGGTCATCACCGCTCGTCCCCGGAGCGGCGTGACGGTGCCACCCCCGCCGCCCCGCAGCGCGTGCGCGAAGACCTCGCCGATGGCGAACAGGGCGATGACGACGATGACGACATCGATCCCGTCAAGCAGCGTCGGAACACCGAAGGTGAGCCGGGACTGACCACTTTGGGCCTCGATCCCGACCAGTCCGACGGTGAGGCCGATGACCAGGGACGCGATGCCCTTCAGAGGCGAGGCACCGAGCAGGCTGGCCACGGTCACGAACGCGATCGCCATCAGCGCCACGTAGTCCGCGGGGGTGAACTTCACCGCGACCTCAGCAAAAGGCTGCGCCACGAAGGTCAGCAGGATGGTCGCGATCGTGCCTGCGACGAAGGAGCCGATCGCGGCGGTCGCCAGCGCGGAGGCCGCCCGGCCGGCTCGAGCCATCTTGTTGCCTTCCAGGGCGGCGACCATGGAGGCCGACTCACCAGGGGTCCGCAGGAGGATCGCCGAGGTGGAGCCGCCGTACATCCCTCCGTAGTAGACCCCGGCGAACAGAATGAGAGCGGCGTCCGGCTCGAGCCGGAAGGTCAGTGGCAGCAACAGCGCCACGGTCAGTGCCGGTCCGATACCGGGGAGCACACCGACGGCGGTGCCGATGGTGACACCGATGAGGGCGAAGAGCAGGTTGGTCGGCGTCGCCGCGGCGGCGAAGCCATCGAGAAGCATGCTGAAGGAATCCATGTCGGGCCTTTCCTAGAATCCCCACGGCCCGGCCGGGAGGGCGATACCGATGAGTACGTCGAACGCAAGGAAGACCACGACGGAGACCGACCAGCCATAGACGTACGCACGGAACCGGGCAGGGGCTCCGAGCACGACGGCGACGGTGCCGAAGAGCAGGGTCGCGGAGACCACGTAGCCGAGATGGGTGACGACGACAGCGAAGACCAGGAGGACCGCGAGAAGAACTGCGGCTCGCCTCCAGTCCTGCGGCGAGGTCTGCGGGGCCTGACGCCAGGCTCGGAGGTCAGGGCGGGCGCTCAGGCCGAGGGCCCCTCCGATGACCAGCAGCAGCACCGCGACCACCCAGGGCATCGTCGCCGGGCCCACCACGTGGGCGTCGTTGTCGAGAAGGATCGCCTGGATCAGTACGACGACGCCGAAGGCCACCATGAGACCGCCGAGGATCAGGGTCGCGAGGGCGGTTCGCCGTTGGTCCATGCCCAGACGCTGGTCCGGGTCAGGTGCGTCGTGGGCCGACACAGCGCCATCGGTGCGTTCGCTCATGCGCTCTCACCACTCAGGCCCAGCTCGTCGATGACCGTGGAGACGCGCGTGACCTCGTCGGCGAGGAACTCCTCGAACTCGGGACCGCCCAGGGCCACATCGCCCCAGCCCTCGCGCTCGAGGGTCGCCTTCCACTCCGGGGTGCGGGTCATGTCCATGAGCAGGGTCTCGAGCGCCTGCTCCTGCGCCTCGGTGATCCCGGCCGGCGCCACGACGCCTCGCCAGTTGGTCAGCTCGACGTCGATGCCCCCTTCACGCAACGTCGGCACCTCCGGCAGCAGCTCGACCCGCTCGGCGCTGGAGACCGCGAGCGGGCGCATCTGGCCCGCCTCGATCTGAGGCATGATCTCCGAGACTCCGGAGATGCCGGCCACGGCGCTTCCGGAGAGCAGGGTCGCGACCGCCTCGCCGCCGCCCGAGTGGGCGATGTAGTTGACCTGCGCCGGGTCACCACCGAGGTTCTCGGCGATCAACGCTGCGAGGATCTGTTCGACCCCGCCGGCGGACCCGCCCGCGATCGAGATCGAAGGCAGCTTGGCGCGCATCATCTCGGCAAGCTGCTCCATGGAGGTGATCTCGGAGTCGGCCGGCACCACGATCACCTGGCTGTCGGTGGTCAGCCGGATCAGCGGAGTCACCTCGTCGAGCGTGACGGCAGAGTCGTTGGCTGCGATCGCTCCGACCATGATGAGCCCCATCGTCATCAGCTGGTGGCTCTGACCATCGAGCTGGGCGAACTGGCTGAGTCCGATGGTCCCGCCGGCGCCGCCGACGTTGTAGACCTCGGTACGTCCCGCCGTCTCCTTCAAGGCCGCCTGCATCGCGCGCGAGGTCTGGTCCCAGCCGCCACCTGGGTCTGCCGGTGCCATGACCTTGAGCTGCTGGTCACCCAGCGCCGCGTCGGCCACCTCGGACGCGCCACCGCGGGAGATGGTCACGACCGCCAGCGCGAGGGCCAGGGCGACCGCCACGGCGTACGGAAGGAGCTTGGTCGGTGCGGACCGCGCAGGCGGTGCGGCCGCACGCCGGTCGCTCGATGGAAAGGTCATCGTGAGACGCCTCCAGGGTAGGGGAGTGTGACCGCGGTCACCGGTTGTACCCCTTTGTATACATTGGTATCCTGTCGTGCACAAGCCTCTCCGACGGTTGGTTCGAGGGGCCGAGACCAAAGGAGAGACATGCCGGAGCAGCAACAGAGTTCGTACGACGTCGTCGTGGTCGGCGGCGGAAACGCCGGTCACGCCGCGGCCCTGTCCGCGGCCGAGCGGGGCCGCCGGGTGCTGGTGCTGGAGAAGGGTGTCCGCGGCGAACACGGTGGCAACTCGTACTACACGGCGGGCGCCATGCGAGTCATCCATGGCGACGTCGACTCGGTGCGCGACCTGGTCGACGACGACCCCCGGCTCGACACCTCGGTGCTTCCGCCGTACACGGCCGAGGACTTCCGCGCGGACATGGCCCGGGTGACCGGAGGCGGCAACGATGCCGAGCTCACCGATGTGCTGATCGCGGAGAGCGAGCCGGTCATGCGCTGGCTCAAGCAGCACGGACTGAGCTTCCGGCTGATGTACGAGCGCCAGGCCTACATCGCCGAGACCGGCCCCGACGCCGGTCGCCACGTGTTCTGGGGCGGTCTGGCGATCGGCAGCACCGGGGGAGGGAAGGGCCTCATCGAGCAGCACGAGGCTGCCGCCGCGAAGGCGGGCGTCGAGGTGCGGTACGGCTGTGCCGCCACCGGACTGGTGGTCGAGGACGGTCGGGTCGTCGGCGTGCGCTACGAGCAGGACGGCACCACCGCCGAGCTGCAGGCAGACTCGGTGATCCTGGCAGCAGGTGGGTTCGAGGCGAATGCCGAGCTCCGGCGCCGGCATCTCGGCGAGGGCTGGCAGCGCGCCAAGGTCCGCGGCACGCCCCTCAACACCGGCGACATGATCCAGGCCGCACTCGAGATCGGCGCCGTGGCGTACGGCGACTGGTCGACCTGCCACTCCGTCGCCTGGGACGCCGGCGCCGGCGACGAAGGCGACCGCGATCTCACCAACCAGCTGACCCGTGGCGGCTACCCGCTCGGGATCATGGTCAACAAGGAAGGTCGACGGTTCGTCGACGAGGGCGCCGACTTCCGCAACTACACCTACGCCAAGTACGGCCGGCACATCCTCGCGCAGACCGACGGGCTCGCCTACCAGCTCTTCGACGCCATCTCGCGGAAGATGCTGCGGACCGAGGAGTACGACGCGCCGGGCACGACCGAGGTGACGGCCGACAGCATCGCCGGCCTGGCCGCGAAGCTCGGCATCGACGAGGAGTCGCTGGCCCGGACGGTCACGGAGTTCAACGCATCCATCGACGGCTCGGTACCGTTCGACGCCGCGGTCAAGGACGGGCGCCGCGCGGACGTCGAGCCACCGAAGAGCAACTGGGCTCTGCCTCTGGAGACCGGGCCGTTCTACGCCTTCCCGGTCACGTGCGGCATCACCTTCACCTTCGGGGGTCTGCGCGCGGACACGCACGGAAGAGTGCTGGCCGAGTCCGGCGCGCCGATCGACGGGCTGTTCGTGTGTGGGGAGATGCTTGGTGGCCTGTTCAGCGGCAACTACCCTGGCGGCACCGGGCTGGTCTCCGGCGCGGTCTTCGGCCGACGCGCGGGGGCGGTGGCCTGACCGACCCGGTCCAGCCGGGATTGACGACAAGGAGCACAACGGTGACCGACGAGCGGCGCGGCAAGGCGGATGCATCCGCCATCTACGCTGACCTGCGCGCTGACATCCTCCGGGGCGACCTGACGGCCGGCGAGCCGGTCCGCGAGGTCGCGATCGCGGCACGTTTCGGGGTCTCGCGCACGCCGGTGCGCGAGGCCCTGCGTCGGCTGGAGCACGACCGGATCCTGGTGTCCTCGGCTCGTGGCCTGGTGGTGCGCGCGGTGGAGGCCGACGAGGTCATCCAGATCTACAACGTCCGGATCATGCTGGAGGGGGAGTGCGCGGCAGAGGCCGCCGGCAGCCGCAGCGAGGCCGACCTGCTCCGCCTGGAGTCGCTGGTCGAACGAGACCGCTCCCTCGAGGATCCTGACGACGCGACCCGGGCCGCCACGAACACCGAGTTCCACGAGGCGATCTGGACCGCGACCCACAACCCGGTGCTCCAGGATCTGCTGCACCGCCTGACCGTGCATCTGGTGCGGACGCCACACTCGACCCTCTCGGTGGCCGGTCGCTGGGAGCAGGCTCTCGACGAGCACGCTGCCGTCGTCGCGGCGATCCGTGACCGCGACGCCGACACGGCGCGGTCACTGGCCTCGGCCCACATGTCGCGCGCACGCGAGATCCGACTCGACCTGCTGCGCCGGCACACCACCGACTCGATGCGCTGAGCCGAGAACACTGCTCGCGCCGCGGATCGGGCATTTCCGCGATAGTACCCCCTATCGCAGAAATGTTCGAAAAGACTGTAGTATAGGGGGATGTGAGCGTACCTGACGATGGTGTGATGTTCGGCGATGTCGTCGAGGACTTCCTGACCGACCGGGCCACACTCACGCGTCGCGGGCTCAACGACAAGTCCCGCAGCGCCTACCGGCAGGACATCGCCGCCTGGGCGCGGCAGCTGCATGTCGACGCGGGCGGCGAGCGTGATGCCGACGTGCTGGCGCTGGTGCCGATCTCGGCGCTGACCGACCAGAACGTACGTATCGCCTACAGGTCGCTGCGCGAGAGCTCGGCCGCGGCGACCTGTCAGCGCCGCGTCGGCACGTTGCGGCTGTTCACCCACTGGCTGCAGCTCGAGGGATACCTGCTGGTGGATCCCACGCTGCGTATCGAGGCACCCGAGCGGCCCAGCCGGCTGCCGGCCGGCTGGAGCGTCGATGAGCTCCGCCGGCTGGCGCGCGTCGCCTCGACGCCGCGGGAAGGCACCGACCGACGGCGCTGGCCGGCTCGCGACCGGGCGATCTTCGCGGTGCTGGTCACCACAGGCGTACGCGCCGCGGAGCTGTGCGGGCTCACCGTCGGCTCCATCCGACGCGAACCCGACGGCGAGACGTTGGTGCGGGTCATCGGCAAGGGCGACAAGCAGCGCAACCTGCCCTTGCCCCCCGAGGCGGTGGATGCGGTCGACGTCTACCTGGCCGAGCTGGAGGCCCGCTTCGGTGCTCGCGACAGCGCCGACAGCCTGTTCGTGCTGACCTCGGGCAAGCAGCTGCGTCCGGGCGCGCTCAACCATCTGGTCGAGACCTGGATCCGGCTCGCCGGTGTCCCGAAGCAACCGGGCGAGGCCGCGCACGCATTTCGGCACAGCGCCGCCAAGGGACTGATCCGTTCGGGCGTACCGGTGCCTGCCGTGCAGGGGCTGCTCGGTCACGAAGACCTCAAGACGACCGGGATCTACGTCAAGGCGACCGCCGCCGACACACGTGATGCCGTACTGCTCTCACCGGCGCGCGAGGTCCTGCGCGAGACGGCGGTCCCGAAACCTCAGTGAGCCAGCAAGGTGATGGGTGGCTTGACCGCCCGGGTGGCGATGTAGGCCGAGAGGTGCTGCGCGGTGACGTCGGCATGGTGCGGCGCTTCGCTGAGGTGCGTCAGGATGAACCCTGCGGCCAGCTGCCCACCGATCTGTTCGGTCAGCGAGTGGCTGTACTCGATCGGGCCGTCTCCGTAGGCGCGCATCCGGTCGGCCTCCGAGAGGTCGAGCGAGCTGAACGGGAGCCGGTGACGCACCACCAGCTCGTGCCGGTCCAGTGCCATCTCGTCGAAGATGTAGACGTCCGGGTTCATGAATCCCGCCAGGAGCGCTCCGCCAGGACGCAGCACGCGGAGCGCCTCGTTCCACACCGGCGTCAGGTCCGGGCAGAACACGTTCGACACGGGGTTGACGATGACATCGAAGGCGCCGTCGTCGAAGGCGCCGAGGTCACGCATGTCGCCGAGCACCGTACGCAGCGCCAGCCCGTCACGAGCGGCCACCTCGTCATCGCGGGCCAGCTGCTTGGGCGAGTTGTCGAACACGGTCACCGTGGCGCCGGCAGCAGTGCACATTAGCGGCCCGAGGACTGTCTCCGCCGCTGCCCACCTATTCGCCGATAATGCACATTATGTCAACTCGGTCATCCGGGACCCCCTACTGGTGACCCCGTGTACCGGAACTCGATGACATGACACCGCGGGAAGGATCGCCGCGACCGCACCGGATGACGCTGGCGTCATGACATCCATCAACGAACTTCGCGAACACGTACAGGCCCGGGTCATCACACCCGACGACCCCGACTACGACGCCGCTCGAGCCGTCTGGAACGGAATGATCGACCGTCGTCCGGCCGCTGTCGTGCCGGCCAAGGAAGTCGCCGACGTCATCGCCACGGTGAACTTCGCCCGCGACAACGGCCTGCCTCTGGCAGTGCGCGGCGGCGGGCACAGCGCGCCGGGCTTCGGAACGATCGATGACGGTGTGGTCATCGACCTGTCCCCCATGCGTGCCGTCGAGGTCGACCCCGACGCTCGAACTGCTCGTGTGGGTGGCGGCGCGACGCTGGCAGACCTCAACGAAGCCACCCACGCGAACGGCCTCGCCACGCCCGGCGGGATCGTGTCGACGACCGGTGTCGCCGGCCTGACGCTCGGTGGCGGCATCGGATACCTCACGCGCGGTTTCGGGCTCTCGATCGACAACCTTCGCTCGGCCGACGTCGTCACCGCAGACGGGCAGCTGCGCCACGCCAGCGAGTCCGAGAACCCCGACCTGTTCTGGGCGCTGCGCGGAGGCAGCGGAAACTTCGGCGTCGTCACCACCTTCGAGTTCGACCTGCACCCCGTGGACCAGGCGGTCGTCGGACTCTTCTTCTACGAGCTGGAGCACGCCGGCGACCTGCTGCGCCACTTTCGCACCTGGGTCACCGACGCTGACGAGCGCTGTGGCGGCTTCCCCGCGTTCCAGGTGGCCCCTCCCCTGCCCTTCCTGCCGGAGGAGCGCCACGGCGACACGTTCTGCGTCGCCGTCGTCCACTGGAGCGGACCGGTCGAGGAGGGTGAGGCGGCGATGCAGCCGTTCCGTGACCTCGCCCCGCGCGTCGGCGAGATGGTCGAGCCCATGCCGTACCCGTGGCTCAACAGCGCCTTCGACGACCTGTTCCCCCGCGGCGTACGCAGCTACTGGAAGGGCAACTACGTCACCGAGCTGACCGACGAGGCGATCGACGTGCACCTGGCGCACGGCCCGAAGGCACCGAACGCGAGCTCGACGATGCACCTGTACCCGATCAACGGTGCTGCCTCCCGCGTCGGCGCGACGGACACCGCGTTCTCCTACCGCCACGCCACGTTCTCGACGGTGATCGTCTCGGCATGGCCGGACGCCTCGGAGGACGCCGCCCACATCGGGTGGGTCCGCGACTACGCCGCCGCCCTCACCCCGCACTCCGAGGCGGGCGGGTACGTGAACTTCATGTCCGAGGACGACCAGGGCCGCGTCACCGACACCTACGGCAGCAACTACGAGCGGCTCAGGAAGATCAAGCGTGCCTACGACCCGGGGAACCTGTTCCGCCACAACCAGAACATCGCGCCCTAGGGACGAGTCTCGTCCCGGTGCAGGGCGAGGATCGTCCGGGTGTCGGCAGCCGTCGCGAACACCAGCGCGGATGCCGCGATCTTGGGCGCGACGGTGCCCTCGCTGCGCGCGAGGTGGGCGCAGTACGCCGCGATCGCCACGTTGAGGCCGGCGCGGGCCACCATCCACGGCAGTCTGCGCCGACCTGCCAGCAGCCCGGGCACGAGCGCCAGGTCGGCAGCGCCGATCACCCGCAGCGCCACGGGATGGTCGCCGAGCTTCAGCGACCGCCCCACCCACTCCGGCTCGAGGAGGATCGCCGCCCCGATCGGCAGCGTGGCCATTCCGACCAAGGCGGCCGAGCGCCGCGCACTCTCAGAGTCCATGGACCCATCCTGTCCGACGGCTGGTCGTCCCGGGCGAGGTGCCAAGGCCGACGATGGGCGCCGAGGACTTCTCGTTCGTCAGCCAGCAGGTCCCGACCACGATGGTCCCGCTGGGCGCCGCCCCGAGTGAAGCGGCCGCCTCGGCGATCAGACGGCAGCACTCGCGCTGCTGGCCCTCGACGCCTCGGGCTAGGACGTGGTCGATCCGCCAGGCCCCTTGGCTCGCACCCGCTCGACGTTGACCAGCGACTCCTGGAGCTCGTCGAGCCACTCGCCCGAGTGCTGCTGGACCAGCTTGACGCACCAGCCGAGCGCGTCGCTCCGGCTGCGGGCGACGCCGCCGGAGACGAGCAGGTCGAGGACCGCACGCTCGGGCTGACGCAGTCGGGTCATCACCGGTGCGGAGACGGTGGTGAACATGTGCCGCTCTCCCCCGATCTCCACCCCCCAGGAGACCTTTCGCTCGAACCGTCGCTCCGCCTGCCGCGCCACGGCCATCCGGTCTTCGCGGGTGCGCTCGCGAAACTCGCTCGCTCGACCCTCGTTGGCTGCTGCTCGCTCTTCGTCCGAAGCGCCCTCGGCGGTCTTCGGCTCCTTGATCCGCCCGACGACGGTGATCTCCTCGCGGTCGACCACCACATCGACGATCTCGTCGTACACACCATCGGGCAGTCGTCCGCTGAACCACCCTCGCAACTCGTTTGTAAGCATGTAATCATGCTTACCTCGTTGCCCGTCGTTTTCAAGCGCCGCTACCAGGGGCCGGCGATCCCGACCACCTCGACGAGGGCGATCCCGGCCGCAACCACCGCGGTGACACCAATGCCGCCGCCGACCATGAAGGCCTTGCGTCGCTGCGTACGGTCCGAGAGGCGGGCGAAGACCAGGCTCAGCGCGAGGTTGCTCAACCAGAAGACCATGGTCATCGCCGTTCGCGATCGTCACCCCCTGACGCGTCGAACGTACGTGGCACCATGTGCTCCGTGACCGACGACGCACCCGCCACCGGACTGACCGAGCTGCACGCGCGCCGCTTCCTGACCACCGACGCCGCGCGCGCCGACAAGGTCGCCCGTTGGCACGCCAAGGGGCGGCGTACGGCCCGGGAGAACATCGCCGATCTGGTCGATCCGGGCTCGTTCGTGGAGTACGGGAGGTTCATCACCGCGGCCCAGGAACGGCGCCGTGACCTGGCCGATCTCGTCGTCGAGACGCCCGCCGACGGGATCATCGGCGGCACCGCGACGGTCGCCGGGAAGCCGTGCGCGGTGCTGTCCTACGACTACCTGGTGATGGCCGGCACCCAGGGCATGCGCGGGCATCGCAAGTCGGACCGGCTGATCGAGGTCATCGGGCGGATGCGACTGCCGGCCGTCTTCTTCACCGAGGGCGGCGGCGGCCGTCCCGGCGACACGGACATCCCGCTGGTCTCCGCGCTCGACGTCGGCTCGTTCGCGCTCTGGGGCGAGCTCGAGGGCGTGGTGCCACGCATCGCCGTCGTCTCCGGACGATGCTTCGCCGGCAACGCGGTCCTCGCCGGCTCTGCCGACCTCCGCATCGCCACCCCGGACGCCAACCTCGGGATGGCCGGCCCGGCGATGATCGCCGGTGGCGGGCTCGGGAGTTTCGCGCCGGAGGAGATCGGCCCGGTCAAGGACCAGACCGCCAACGGCGTCATCGACCTGCTCGTCGAGGACGAGGCGGACGCCGTCGAGGCCGTACGCACCATCCTCTCCTACCTCGAGCCGGCCACCGACGGCGGCGAGGGCCTCGACCAGGCCGACCTGCGCACGCTCCTCCCCCACAACGACCGCGAGGCCTTCGACGTACGACCGGTGGTCGACGCCCTCGCCGACATCGACTCGGTCACCTGGCTCCGTGAGGCGTACGCCCCCGAGCTGGTGACCGCCCTGGCACGGATCGACGGGATCGCGGTCGGGGTGATCGCCAACCAGTCGACGCACCTCGCCGGAGCACTCACCAGCGAGGCGTCCGTCAAGGCCGCCGACTTCCTCGCGCTCTGCGAGCGCTGGCGCCTCCCGGTGGTCTCGCTGGTCGATACCCCGGGGTTCATGGTCGGCCCCGAGGCCGAGCGCGGCGGCCTGGTGCGGCACGCCTCCCGGATGGTTGTCGCCGGTGCCCAGCTGTCGACACCGCTGGTCGGGGTGATCCTGCGCCGCGGCTACGGGCTCGGCGCACAGGCGATGCTCGGCGGCAGCACCCATCGCCCGCTGCTCACCGTCGCCTGGCCCGACGCCCACCTCGGCCCGATGGGTCTGGAGGGTGCGGTACGCCTCTCCATGGCCGCCGAGCTCGCCGCGATGCCGGAGGCCGAGCGGGAGGAGCGCGTGGCCGTGCTCACCGAGGAGTACCGCAAGCAGGCCAGCGCCCTCAACGCCGCCCGGATGTTCGAGATCGACGACGTCATCGACCCAGTCGAGACCCGCTCCGTCGTAGCGGCAACACTGCGCCGGGCACGCTAGGCGCGTTCGTCGCGCCGATCACCCGACCCTCGTGGTTCGATGTCGTCCATGTGGATCGGATGGTTCTTCGCCCTCGGCGGGCTGGCCTTCGTCGGCTTCGGGATCGCGATGGTCGTCACGACCATCGTGCAGCGACAGCGTCTCCAGAGCTGGAATCCGTCGACCGCGACCGTCCGCGAGTTCGAGACCCGCAGGAGAAGCAGCTCTCAGGGCGGATCCCGAACCTATCTCGTCGCCCACTACGAGTATCGAGGGCCGAACGGTGAGGAGTACGCCGACGAAGGCACCGTCTCCGAACAGCGGTTCGCGGTCGATGGCTCTCCCGTCTCGTTGCCGATCGTGATCGATCCGCTCGACCCGAGTCGCTCGATGGTGGCCGGAGAGAGCACCCCGATCGGATGCGTGATCCCGTTCGCGATCGCCTTCGGGGCGTTTGGTGCGCTCTTCGCCCTGGTCGGCCTCGGGCTGACCCAGGCGAGCGTCCGATGAATCAAAAGCGGCCCGACGAGCTGGCTCGCTGTCCGGTCGTCGCTGTCCGCTCGTCGCTCAGATCTCCTTGAGCCGAGGCACCAGGTCGACGGCCGCGGTCGCCCAGGGAACCGGGTCGACGTACGGCGTCGGCATCAGTCCGACGAGCGTGATGCCGAGGGCGGCGTACTCCTCCATCGACTTCAGGAAGGCATCCGGGTCATCGACCGAAGGGCCCTGGAAGAGCATGGTCTTCTCGATCGCGTCGTAGTCGGTGCCGAGGTCGTCGCAGTGGCCGCGGAGCACCTCGAGCTTGTGCTTGACCGTGGCGAGGGCCTCCGGACCGGGCGCACCGAAGAGGTTGGTGCCCTGGCCGTACTTGGCAACCAGGCGGAGGGTCTTCTTCTCGCCTCCCCCGCCGATCAGGACCGGGACCGTGCCGTTGACCGGCTGCGGCAGCGAGATCGTCTCGGCGAGCTGGTAGTGCTTGCCCTCGTAGGCGCCGTCGTTGTCCGACCACATCTGGCGGCAGATCTCGAGGGTCTCCTCCAGGCGTTCGAACCGCTCGGCGGTCGGCGGGTAGGGCACACCGAGGCCCCGGTGCTCCCGCTCGTACCACGCCGCGCCGATCCCCAGGAGCGCGCGGCCGCCGGAGAGCCGGTCGAGGGTGGTGACGATCTTGGCGAGCAGGCCCGGATGGCGGTAGGTCACTCCGGTGACGAGCAGGCTGAGGCGTACGTTGTCGGTGATCCCGGCCAGGTAGCCCAGCGTGGTGTAGCCCTCGAGCATCGGTTCGAAGGGGCCGCCGGCCTGCTCCATCTGAAACCAGTGGTCCATGACGGTGAGCAGGTCGACACCACCCTCGTCTGCGATTCGGGCCGTCTCGGTCAGCTTGTCGGCGAGCGTGGGTTCCCACTCGGGGTGGGTGAACGTGAAGTAGTGGAGTCCAAGATCCATACCTCAGACGCTATGGCTTCGAGTGCGCTCGAAGACAAGCCCTTCGCCGAGGTTTCACGGGCGCATGCGCCGCTCCTCGCGCAGGTCGCGCTTGTCGAGCTTCGCGTCGTACGCAGCCAGCGGCTTCGCCTTGGCCGCGTCGGCCTCGACCGCGGCGGTCGCGACGCCGGCCCACTCCAGGATCCGAGCGGTGGCGAGCTCGCGCTCGTCGGCGACCAGGCCGGCGACGTTGGCGCCGTGGTTCATGCCCGGGGCGGTGAAGACGTAGGAGTCGGTGGCCCTCACACCCGGGCGGAAGCGCTCGGCGCCCCACGGGTCGGCCTCTCCGTAGACGAAGAGCATCTGGTGGGCGTGCTTGCGCACCCACGAGTCGACGTCACGCATCGCCGAGGGGTCGAACCGCATGTCGATGTCGCGCGGGACGAAGCTGCGCGGCGGCTGGTAGCCGTAGCGGATCAGCTCGTTTTCGATGTGCGGGAAGCCGATCGTCGGCGCTCCGAGCTCGGTGCCGGCCTGGTAGTAGTAGGGCGTGTAGGGGCTCAGTCCCTGGTCGGTGTAGAAGCCGAAGCCCGAGTAGTAGTCGATCGAGTCCCAGATCGCCTGGTCGTCCGCGGTCGCCGCGTCGGCAGGGATGTTGGCGCACTGGGAGGTGCCGGCGTACTGCCAGAAGGCCCAGACATAGTCGAGCACCACCATCTCGTACGCGGCGTCGAGGCTGCCCACGGTCTCGAAGGTGTAGCCCTCGGCCGCTGCCAGGTCGGCGTACTTCGCCTTCAGCGCCTCGCGACGGACGAGCGCCTCGCGCTGGACGCCGTTGAGCCGGTCGCGGCAGTCCTCGGTGCCGACGGTGGCGAAGAAGTCGTCGTAGGCGGAGTCCTCGCGGTTGACCACGTCGTTCGGCGCGACGTAGGCGACGATGCCGTCCATGTCACGGGGGTAGAACCGCTCGAAGTAGGTGGCGGTCATGCCGCCCTTGGAGCCGCCGGTGGCGAGCCAGTTGGCGGAGTAGATCGGCTTCAGCGCCTTGAAGATGGCGTGCTGGTCGCTGGCGGCCTGCCAGATGTCGAGGTCGTCCCAGTCGGCCGGGTCGGGGCGCGACGGGGTGAAGAACCGGTACTCCATCGAGACCTGGTTGCCGTCCACGATCCGGGTCGGCTCGCTGCGGCCGGGATTGGTCGAGACGTTGTAGCCGCTGGTCTGGAACACCGTGGGGCGGGCGGTGTCCTTGTGGAGCACGGTGAACCGCTGCTGGAAGGTGTCACCATCGGGCCGGCGGTGGTCGACCGGCTGGGTGAAGGTCAGGACGAAGTAGCGGTAGCCCGAGACGGGCTTCTCCTGGATCAGGCTGACGCCGTCGATGGCGAGCAGGCGGTCGAGGATGTCGTCCTCGGCGGCTGCCGCGGGGCTGGCGGGGGTGACGAGGAGCAGGGATACCAGCCCCATCGCCACCAGGATCCGGCCGAACATTGCACGCATGTGGGGTCTCCTTCGGTGCGGGTTCTCGGCAACCTAGCCGACCTGCTCGCGGCGCACCTCCGAATTAGGAGCACGGGAAGGAAGTCGTGTCCGGTTGCCTTCTAGAAGGCAACGACCACACGGGCGACGCCCGAGGAGGAGGCGCATCACCATGACGTTCGACGCACACGAGCTGCTGGCCACCACCCGCCACGGGATCCTGGCCACGATCAAGGCCGACGGCCTGCCACAGCTCTCGCCGGTGTGGCAGTTCTACGACCGCGAGCGCGGCGAGATCCTGATCTCCACGCGTGAGGGGCTCATCAAGACCAAGAACCTCCGCCGCGACCCGCGGGCGGCCATCGAGGTCGACGGGCCGGAAGGACGATCCTGGGCCACGGCCGAAGGCACCGTCACGCTGACCGGGCCGGGCGCTTCCCCCGACAGCCCGGAGGTCGACGCGCTCGTCGACTACTACCAGCGCGGGGCCGGCGAGCACCCTGACTGGGACGAGTACCGCGAGGTGATGGTCAAGGACCGCCGCGTGCTCATCACCATCGCGGTCACGAAGGTCTACGGCGCGAACATCGGCTGATCCAGCGGGCGGAGGGCCGGCCGAGCGCTCCTCGCTCGGCCGGTCGGTGACGGGACCCGCGGGCTCTACCTACGCGGGTTGAACAACGTGCCGAACCCGGACGCGCCGAGTCCGCACAACAAGATGACCGCTCCGGCGATCACGTTGGACGTGATCATTCCTCCGGTCGTTTCGACGCCGTTCATGAGCCACGGCGAGACGATCGCCCATGCACCCATGAGCGGGACGGTCCAGGCCAGACCGTGCGTACGGCCGAACGCCGACGCGAAGCAGAGCGCCAGCAGAGCAACCGTGAGACCGACGATCAGGTTGCTGACCATCAGTGGTGATGCCGTGGTGTTGAAGCCCACGACCCACGGCGATATGGCCAGATAGAGACCGGCCATCATCGTGACACCGTCGACCACCTGAGCGGTGGCGGAGGAACCGGTCAGATCGAACCGGTCTCGGAGTGCCGCGATGTCGGGATGTTCCTGAATGGACAGGTTTTCAGACGACATTTGAATTCACCTCCTCAGCCCCATGCCAAAGCAAGAACGACTGTCCTCGCGATCATTCTAGGCCCGCTGAGCAGCGATTGACCCGACGGAAATACGGGCCACGGCCGCCCGCCAGCGGTGGCAGCATGGTCGCCATCGAAGCTCCCGAGGAAGCTGCGGCCGGAAGGCTGGGACGCCTGAGCGCGGCATGCCGGGCTTGAATGCGGCCGGACAGTGAGGAATGGTGGAGCGGGTACTCCGAACCCAACCACGGAAGATCTCGACATGCTTCAGCTGACCGAGAACGCCACCACGATCGTCCGCTCGATCTCCGAGCAGTCCCAGGGCGCCGGCCTCCGGCTCGCCTCCAACGCAGAACCGGACGGCGCATTGAGCGCCGCTCTCGTCCCGACCGCCGAGGCGGAGGACCAGGTCATCGAGCAGGAGGGCGCACGGGTCTTCCTGGACCAGGGTGCCGCCGCCGAGCTCGACGACAAGGTCCTCGACGCCGGGATGGATGCCTCCGGCAACGTCCAGTTCGGGATCTCCCAGCAGGGCTGATCCCGTGCTACGCCGGGGTGCGCCGCAGTCGCGGTGCGCCCCGGCGTACGTCGTTTTCGGCCCCGTCCACCGTGCTGTCCGCGTAGGGTCGCGACCATGAGCACCGCCGGCGTACCTGCCTGGTTCCATCTCTTCCTCGACGTGCCACGTGAACGCTGGGAGGAGGCTGTCGGGTTCTGGTCGGCGGCGACCGGATGGGCGCTTTCGCGCCCGAGGGGCGAGCACGGGCAGTTCGTCACGCTGGTGCCGCAGACGGGCGATTCCTGGCTGAAGCTGCAGGCCCTCGACGACGGCGGGCCACGGGTCCACGTCGACCTCGACGCGGCCGATCGCGAGGCCGCCGTCGAGCGTTCGAGGTCCCACGGAGCACATCCGGCATGGACGTACGACGACGTGCCGGTGATGCGCTCCCCCGGCGGAATGCTCTTCTGCCACACCCTCGGCGAAGGATCCTCGCCGAGATTCGCGCGCTCGGAGCCCGAGCGGGTCCTGGACCAGGTGTGCATCGACATCCCGCGCTCCCGCTGGGACCAGGAGGTCGCCTTCTGGGCCGCACTCACCGGGCGCGCTCCCGAGACGGCCAAGACCCCCGAGTTCGTACGCCTCGCCGACCCCGATCCGCACGGCGGGCTCCGGATCCTCCTGCAGCGGCTCGAGGACGAGGACGGCGAGGTCCGGGCGCATCCTGACGTCGCGGTCGCCAACCGTGCCTCGGAGACCTGCCGTCACGAGGCGCTCGGCGCCGAGACCGTCGGCGTCTTCGAGTGGTGGACGGTGATGCGGGCGCCCTACGGGCAGGTCTACTGCCTCACCGATCGCGACCCGGCGACCGGTCGAGTGTCCTAGCCTGGAGATATGCGCCTCGCATCGTTCAACGTGGAGAACCTCTTCGCCCGGCCGAAGGCGATGGACACCGAATCGGTCGATGCCAAGACGCGGCGAGCGGTCCTGACCGCGCATGCCCGCGCCTCCACCCTGCTCGCCCAGCCCAGCTACGCGGGCCACGAGCAGGAGATCCTGGACAACCTCGAGAAACTCGGCCTGCTCAAGAGCGACGAGGGTGAGTTCGCGCGGCTGCGGAAGATGCGCGGCGCGCTGCTGAAACGGCCCCGCTCGGGGCCGGTGCAGCTGGTCGCGAAGGGACGCAACGACTGGGTCGGGTTCGTCGAGCTCAAGACCACCGCCGTCGACGAGGTCGCCACGGAGAACACCGCGCGCGTCTTCGCCGAGCTGCGTGCCGAGGTCGCGGTGGTGGTCGAGGCCGACGACCGCCCGGGGCTGCACATGTTCTCCCAGACGCTGCTGCCGGAGGTCGGCGCCGAGGCGTACGAGCAGGTCATGGTCGTGGAGGGCAACGACGAACGTGGCATCGACGTCGGCGTGATGGTCGGTGACGGCTATCGCCTGGTGCAGATGCGCACCCACATCTTCGACCGCGACGAGGAGGGTGTGGTCTTCTCCCGCGACTGCTGCGAGTATCACCTCGAGGCTCCTGGTGGCACGCGGATCGTGGTGCTCGCCAACCACTTCAAGTCCAAGGGCTACTCCGAGAAGGGCGATTCTCAGGGCGCCAAACGGCGCGGCCGGCAGGCGAAGCGGGTCGCGGAGATCTACCGGGGGCTGCTCGAGGAGGGGTTCGAGCACATCTGTGTCGCCGGCGACCTCAACGACTCTCCTGGCAGCGAGTCACTCTCGCCCCTGCTCTCGGTCGACGGGCTCGCGGACGCGAGCGAACATGCGAACTGGGACTGGAACCACCGCCGCGGAACGTTCGGTTCCGGCAACGAGGACGACAAGATCGACTACCTGCTCCTCTCCCCCGCGCTGCGTGCCAAGCAGACCGGTGGCGGCGTCTTCCGCAAGGGCGTGTGGCACGGACCGCGCACCAAGGACCCGTGGGACCTGTTCCCGACGCTGACCGCGGAGCAGCACGCCGCCTCCGACCACGCCTGTCTCTACGCCGACTTCACCGACCTGTGACCCCGGAAGCCTGAGAAGTCGGCACGCGAGTCTGAAGATGCGCTGAAGGCGAGCGTCCGGGCGGTGGTTCGGTGCCCCGGCTGTGGCACTCTGGCGAGGTGAACGAGGTGTGGTACGTCGTCGGGCTGGTCGCGGTCTCCGTGGCCGTGCTGGCGCTCGGGGTGTGGTTCGTGAAGCGGGAGATCCGGGACGAGGTATCTCCGGCGCCGGTGCTGTGGGCCGGCTACGCGGTCGTGGCGGCCTTCGTCGTCTTCGGCGTGCTCCGCACGTCGTGGGTGGTGCTCTCATGAGGACCCGCGCTGACCTGTTGGGCTGGATCGGCCTCGCGGGCCGCCTCTACCTCGGCTTCGTGTTCCTGGCCGCCGGGCTCGCCAAGCTCCCCGAACCGGCGATCACCGAGCAGGCGGTGCGCGGCTACCAGCTGCTGCCGTGGCAGCTGGCCCCGGCGTACGCCATCGCGATGCCGATCGCCGAGATCGTCCTCGGCGTGCTGCTCATCCTCGGGCTGTTCACCCGGACCGCGGCGGTGGCGACGGCCCTGGGCCTGTGCTCGTTCCTGGTCGGGATCACCTCGGCGTGGGCACGCGGGCTCAACATCGACTGCGGCTGCTTCGGGGGCGGCGGCGCCTCGGCCGACCCGGCCTATCTCGCCGACACCCTCCGCGACCTGGGCTGGCTCGCGATCGCGGTCTACCTGATCGTCGTACGCCGCACCAAGCTCGCCCTCGACGACCTGCTGTTCCGACGGGGCGCTGCGCCGGTCGACGACTACAGCGAGAGCTCGAAGAAGACCGAGTTGGGGTCGAGCACGTAGCTGCCGAAGGGCGGGCGCTCGGTGAACCCGTTGCCCGCGTAGAGGCGCCGCGCGGGCTCGTAGAAGGCCTCGGTCCCGGTCTCCAGAAGCACCCGGCGACCACCCTGTGACCTGGCCTGCTCGACGAGGTGGCGGAGCAGGGCGGTCGCGATGCCGCGGCCACGGGCGGCTGCCGTCGTACGCATCGACTTGAGCTCGTAGTCGGCCTCACCGAGCGACTTCAGCGCGCCGCAGCCGACGAGCTCGGTCTCCTCCCAGGCCGACCAGAACGCGATCTCGGGCACCTTCAGCGCCTCGAGGTCGAGCGCGTGCACCGACTCGGCCGGGGTCACCGCGTACATGTCCTCGAGATGCTCCTCGAGGATCCGGACCACCTCGGGGCGGGTCAGGTCGTCGAGCTCGAAACGCAGGGAGAGCAGTGGCACGACTGGAGGCTAGCCGAGCCCTCCCCTGTCGTGGCGTTCTGGGTGCGGTGGGGCTGGCGCAGTATCGCGGCCGGCAACCAGGCTGTGCGATAGTGCGCGGCTCCGATGCTAGTGGCAGCTGCCGGCGGCATCGCCGTGCGGGGTCCGTCGCGGGGCCGTTGGGACCGCTCCCCTAGCATCTGGCCATGCCTTCTCGTGCGCTTCCGGCCGTAGCCGCCGCTGCCCTGCTCCTGACGCTCTCCGCCTGTGGTTCCGACGACGGCGGGTCCGGTTCCGGCGAAGCGACCGAGAGCAAGGGCCCGAAGTCGAGCGAGTCGAGCGACTGGACGTCGATCGTGAAGCCCGGTTCCACCAGCTGCGACTACACCGAGGACCCGATGGGGGCCTCCAAGGAGGTGGACCAGCCGGAGAAGACCGCGCAGTACACCGGCAAGGTCGCCGCGACCATCAACACCTCCGTCGGCCCGCTCGCGATCACCCTCGACGCCGACAAGGCGCCCTGCACCGTCAACTCGTTCCTCTCGCTGGCCTCGCAGGACTACTACGACGGCACCAGCTGCCACCGCCTCGGCGTCAACCCGGGCTTCGAGCTGCTGCAGTGCGGCGACCCGACCGGCCAGGGCACCGGCGGGCCGGGCTACACGATCCCCGACGAGTTCAAGGACACCGACACCTTCCCCGCCGGCACCCTCGCGATGGCCAACACCGGCCAGCCCAACTCCGGCGGCAGCCAGTTCTTCATGGTCTTCGGCGACACCCAGCTCGACCCCGCCTACACCGTCTTCGGCACCCTCGACGACGCCGCCATCAAGACCCTCCAGAAGGTCGGCGAGGCCGGCGTGGCCGAGGCCGGGTCCGACGGCACCGGCGCTCCGAAGACTCCGGTCGACTTCGACACGATCACCGTCGGCTGATCAACCTTTCGCCGAATCCGCACGTATGGCGTGCCGAATCGGTAGTTGTGGGCGCCGAAACTCCAGTCTCGTCGCCCGCAACTGCATTCTCGGCCCGCCATTTCTGCCGATTCGGCGGGGTCAGGGGCGGCGGCGAGGTGGGTCTCGGCGCAGGACCTTGGGGAGGTACGCGGCGCCGGGGCTCTGGGCGGCAGCGGCGTCGCCGGGATTGGAGATGCGACAACGCTGCAGGGAGAGGCAGCCGCAGCCGATGCAGGAGTCGAGGTTGTCGCGGAGGCGCTCGAGGGCGTGGATCTGCTCCTCGAGGCGGCGGCGCCAGTGCTTGGACATCCGCGCCCAGTCGGCCTTCGTGGGCGTCCGGTCCCCCGGCAGACAGTCGAGCTCGGCCTTGATCTCGTCCAGGGAGAGCCCGACGTTGGCGGCGGCCCGGATGAAGGCGAGCCGGCGCAGGACGCTGCGCTCGAACGTACGCTGTCCCCCGGTCGACCGCTCGGCCTGGATCAGGCCCTGACTCTCGTAGTAGCGCACTGCCGAGGCCGCATAGCCGCTGCGCCGGGTCACCTCGCCCATCGTGAGCAGGTCGTGGGTGTTCATCTCAACTCTTTCCGTCACAGCCCTTGATCTCAAGTTCACTTTAGGTTGAATTCTAGGGGGCATGACCAGATCAGACAACGAAGTAGCCGTGATCACCGGCGGCTCCGCAGGGCTGGGGCTCGCCCTCGCGACCACCCTCGTCGACCAGGGCTGGAGCGTCGTCACCGACGCCCGTGACGCCGACCGTCTCCATGCCGCACTGCCGCACAGCTCTCGGGTGACGACGGTGAATGGCGACGTACGCGACCAGGACCATCAAGACGCGATCGCGGCCGCCGTCGCCCGCCATGGGCGCCTCGACCTGCTCGTGCACAACGCCAGCGAGCTCGGCCCGATGCTTCCCCTGGCCGAGGTCCCCGAGAGCCTCTTCGCGCGCGTGCTCGAGACGAACCTGCTCGCTCCGCTCACGCTCACCCAACGGCTCCTCCCCTACCTGATCGCCTCGCACGGCACCCTCGTAGGCATCTCGAGCGACGCGGCGGTCGAGCACTACCCCACCTGGGGAACGTACGCAGCGAGCAAGGCCGCGCTCGACCACCTGATCCTCACACTCGGGGAGGAGAACGGCATCCGCGCCTACGCCGTCGACCCCGGCGACATGCGTACCGCGATGCACCAAGCCGCCTTCCCCGGTGAGGACATCTCCGACCGGCCGCTGCCGGAGTCGGTCGTCCCGCACGTGCTCGCGCTACTCGCGAACACGCAGCCCTCAGGGCGCTACCGCGCCGCCGACCTCGCCGTAGGAGCAACTCGATGACCATGCTCGCCGAACGACCGACCACCACGTTCCCCTTTCCCGACGACACCACCGCCCCCGCGCCCGCGGAGTGGCGTGGGCTCGAGCGTGACGGCGTGCGCCTGCTCGTGGCGGCCCCCGACGGCGTACGACATGCCCGCTTCCGCAACCTTGCCGACCACCTCTCGCCCGGCGACATGATCGTCGTCAACGACTCGGTGACCGAGGCACGTCAGCTCGACGCCGACCTCATCGGGCGTGGCCGGGTCGTGCTCCACCTCGCTCAGCGTCTCGACACCGGCTGGGTCGTGGAGATCCGCTCGGCTCCGGACGCCGCTCGGTCGGTGCTCGACGCCGCGGAGGGTGACGTGATCGTGACCGCAGGCCTCCGGGTCACTCTCCGAGAGCCCTACCCCGACGGCCGCGCCTCCTCCCCGACCGGTGAGGGCAACCGGCTCTGGCGCGCCCGCGTCACCGGCGACGTGACCGCCGAGCTCCAGAGGGCCGGCCGCCCGATCGCGTACGGCTATCTCGACCGGCGCTACCCGCTCTCCGCCTACCAGACCGTCTTCGGCCACCGCCCCGGCAGCGCCGAGATGCCCTCGGCGGCGCGCCCCTTCACCCATCCGCTGGTCACCGAGCTGGTCACCCGCGGCATCCAGATCGCACCCGTCACCCTGCACACCGGCGTCTCCTCCCAGGAGGCCGGCGAGGCCCCCGGCGCGGAGTGGTTCGAGGTCTCCGAGACCACGGCACGACTGGTGGAGCAGACCAGGTACGCCGGCGGCCGCGTCGTCGCGGCCGGAACCACCGTCACCCGCGCCCTCGAGTCGGCGGTCATCCCCGCGACCGGCGCGGTCAGGGCGGCGAGCGGCTGGACCGACCGCGTCATCACACCCGCCAACCCGCCGTACGTCGTCAACGGGCTCATCACCGGCTGGCACGACCCGCAGGCCAGCCATCTCCTGCTCGTCGAAGCCGTCGCCGGCCCCGAGCTCACCCAGGCTGCCTACGACGCCGCCGTCGCCGACGGCTATCTGTGGCACGAGTTCGGCGACTCCGCCCTCCTGCTCCCCTGACGCCACGGCGCGGGGGCGCGGCGGCTACGACAGGGCGCCCTCGCCGTAGGTGACCGGGCTTCCGACGGCGATGGTGCGGCCGACGGTGCACAGCCGGGTCTCGGACTTCTTGATCGCGTCCGGGAGGACCGTGCGGGCCGCATCACCGGCCTCGCCCTCGGGGAAGGTGATGTCGAAGGTGACCGAGAGGTCGACGAGGCGGTTGCCGTGCTCGTCGCGGATCTTGGTGGCCGCGGCGAGGGCCTCGAAGGTCTCCATCGGGGAGCGTTTCGCGGTGATGAAGTCGACGTCCAGGGCGCTGCAGCCGGCGAGCGCGGCGAGGAGCAGCTCGACCGGGGTGAAGTCGGGGTCGTCGCCGTGGCCGATCACCACGGAGCCTCCGCGCTCGTTGGTCGCACGGAAGCGGTGCTCACCGATCTTCTCCAGAGATACCGAGCGCAGGTCTGCCGCAGAGGAAGTCATGGGGTAAGAGTGCCACCTGCCCGTTAGCCTGTGCGACGTGAGCACCCAGAGCCTGCCCCTGCGCCGTGACGAGGCCACCGCCCGTGCCGGTCTGCTGAAGATCGAGGACTACGACGTACGTCTCGACCTGGCCTCCAGCGAGGAGACCTTCGACTCGGTGACGACGATCCGGTTCACCTCGAAGGGCGGGCCGACCTTCGTCGACCTCAAACCGGTCTCGGCCGCGCGGATCAGCCTCAACGGCAGTCCGGTCGACCCGGCCACGCTCGCCAAGGGACGTCTCCCGATCACCACGCAGGAGGGCGCCAACGAGCTCGTCGTCGAGGCCACGATGCCGTTCCGCAACGACGGCGAGGGGCTGCACCGCAGCGTCGACCCGGCCGACGGGCGGGCCTACGTCTACGGGATGTGCTTCATGGACGCCGCCCCGACGATCTTCGCCTGCTTCGACCAGCCCGACCTGAAGGCGCCCTACACCTTCCACGTCACCGCGCCACACGACTGGACGGTGATCGGCAACGCGCCCGGCACCCAGACCTCGCCGGGCGAGTGGGAGTTCGAGCGGAGCCAGCCGCTCTCGACGTACTTCGTCACGCTCGTCGCCGGGCCGTGGCACATGATCCATGACGAGCACGACGGGATCCCGCTGTCACTGAGCTCGCGGCAGAGCATCGCCGCCGACCTCGACAAGGACGCCGAGGAGCTCTTCACCCTCACCAAGCAGTGCTTCGACGAGTTCCACCGGCTCTTCGGCATCCGCTACCCGTTCGGCAACTACCACCAGGCGTTCGTGCCGGAGTTCAACGCGGGTGCGATGGAGAACCCGGGCTGCGTGACCTTCCGGGACCCTCTGGTCTTCACGAGCCGGGTCACCCGTGGCATGCGGATCCAGCGCGCCACCACGGTCGCCCACGAGATGGCCCACCAGTGGTTCGGCGACCTGGTGACGCCGCAGTGGTGGGACGACCTGTGGCTCAACGAGTCGTTCGCCGAGTACATGGGCAACCGGGTGACCGCCGAGGTGACCGAGTACGCCGACGCCTGGGCCGACATGTCCTACGCCCGCCGTCAGTGGGGCCTGACCGCCGACCAGCGCGGCTCGACGCACTCGGTCGCCGGCAACGGCGCCGAGGACGCCGTCTCGGCGCTGCAGAACTTCGACGGGATCTCCTACTCCAAGGGTTCCGCGATCCTGCGCCAGCTGGCGGCGTCCCTCGGTGACGACGTCTTCTTCGCCGGCGCGATCGACCACTTCACCCGGCACCGGTTCGGCAACGCGACGATGCACGACCTGTTCGCGTCCTGGGACTCGGCTGCGGCCGCGGCGGGGGTCGAGTTCGATCTCGACGCCTTCACCTCCCAGTGGCTGCTCACCGCCGGTCCGGACACGCTGTCCTGGGACCCGGCCAAGATGGTCGTCAACCGCACCGCGCCGTCGCTGCACCCGGCCGACCGGTCCCACACCTTCCGTGCGGCCGTCCTCAACGGCACGCAGTGGACCACCTCGGAGATCACCGTGGCTGGCGACCGGACGCCGTTCGAGGTGGCCGCCAACGCCGTCGTGCTCGACCCCTACGACGACACCTGGGCCTCGGTCATCCCCGACTGGGAAACCGTGCAGGCGCTCAAGGCGGCGCTCCCGGAGATCACCGACGACGGCCTGCGCGCGGGCGTGTGGAACAACCTGCGCAGCGCCTGGTTCAACGCCGCGGTGGACCCGGCCGACGTCATCGACATCGCCGAGGCGTCGCTGCCGGTCGAGGACCTCGAGGACTCCCCGAGGCGCACCATGCCGTGGCTCTTCGGCGCCGTGGTGCCGCTGGCGCCCGCCGGCGCCCGCGAGCGGCTCCACGAGGCCGCCCTCCGCAAGCTCGCCGAGGTCGCTCCCGGGTCCGAGCTGCAGCTGTCGGCCTACCGCACGGCGATCCGCTCGGCGAGCTCGGAGTCGCTGCTGCGGGAGTGGCTCGCCACTCCCCCGGCCGGCATCGAGACCGACCTCGACCTGCGCTGGCGCGTCCTGGCCAAGCTCGCCGAGAACGGGTTCGCGACCCGTGAGGAGCTGCAGGCGGCGTACGACGCGGAGCCGGCCAACGAGGCCCGCATCCACCTCAACGGCGCCCTGGTCAGCTTTCCCGACGCCGAGGCGAAGGCGTACGGCTGGTCGGTGTTCACCGGCGAGACCGATCTGCCCAACTACGACATCCTGGCCGCCGGGCGGGCCTTCTGGACCGGTCCGGCCGAGCTCACCGCGGGCTATGTCGAGCGCTACTTCGCCGAGCTCCCCGCCACCGCCGAGAAGCGCTCGGGGTGGAGCCTGGCCGAGGCCGCCGAGGCGTTCTTCCCGAGCAGGTCGGTGACCGAGGAGACCCTCGCTGCCGCGCGAGCGGTCATCGAGCTGGATCTGGACCCAGGCGTACGCCGCCGGGTCTCCGATGCTGCCGACAACCTGCAGCGCCACCTGGCGATCAAGGTCACCTATCCCGTGTAGCCCGGCTCCGGCGGTGAGTCGGCCGAGAGAGTGTCGGCGCCGACCGATAGTTTTCGGTTCATGCGGATCCTGCACACCTCCGACTGGCACCTGGGCCGGTCCTTCCACCGGGAGGGCATGCTCGGGCACCAGGCGGCGTACGTCGACCATCTCCTCGCCGTGGTGGAGCAGGGATCCGTCGACGTGGTGTGCGTGTCCGGCGACGTCTACGACCGTGCGCTGCCGCAGGTGGACGCCGTGCGGCTGGCCTCGGAGGCGCTCGCGCGGCTCGCGGCCTCGCGGGCCAAGGTGGTCATCACGAGCGGCAACCACGACTCGGCTCAGCGTCTGGGCTTCGGCTCCGAGCTGATCGACGCCGCCGGCATCTTCATCCGCACCGATCTGGCCGGTGTCGGCCGCCCGCTGATGCTTCCCGACGAGCACGGCGAGGTGGCCTTCTACGGTCTCCCCTATCTCGATCCCGATGCCGCCAGGGCGTCGTGGGGGCTGGAGTCGCGCTCCCACCAGGCGGCTCTCGGGGAGGCGATGCGCAGGGTCCGTGGCGACCTCTCCCGCCGGGGCGGCCGCAGCGTGGTGATGGCTCATGCGTTCGTCACCGGCGCGGAGCCCTCCGACTCCGAGCGCGACATCTCCGTCGGTGGTGTCTCGATGGTGCCGGCCAGTCTCTTCGAGGACATCTCCTACGCCGCCCTCGGGCATCTCCACGGCCGCCACACGATCACCGAGACGGTGCGCTACAGCGGCTCCCCGCTGGCCTACTCCTTCTCCGAGGCCAACCACCTCAAGGGGTCCTGGATCATCGATCTCGACGAGTCGGGTCTCGTCGCCAGCGAGTTCGTGGAGGCGCCCGTCCCGCGGCAGCTTGCCCGGCTGCGAGGCACCCTCGAGGAGCTCCTGAGCGACCCCCGCCACGAGGTCCACGAGCAGTCGTGGCTGCAGGTCACCCTGACCGACCGGATCCGTCCGGCCCAGGCGATGGAGCGGCTGCGGCGACGCTTCCCGCACACGCTCGTGCTGGGCTTCGAGTCGACCGCGCCGGTTCTCGGCGCCCTGTCCCAGCCCGACCCGTCCCGGCCGCGGCGTGACATCGACCTGGTCACCGAGTTCGTGAGCGAGCTCCGTGGCGAGCCGGCGGCCAAGGCCGAGCTGGCCCTGCTGCAGAGCGCCGTGGACGCCTGCTGTGAGGACCCCGAGGTCGACTCTCTCGACTCGCGCTCCGGCGAGGCCGAGGAAGAGGAGTGGCTCGAGGTGCTCTTCTGATGCGCCTTCACCACCTGGAGGTCGCCGCGTTCGGCCCGTTCACGGGCACGGTGAACGTCGACTTCGACCAGCTCTCCGAGGCGGGGCTCTTCCTGCTCTCCGGTGCCACCGGAGCCGGGAAGACGAGCGTCCTGGACGCGGTCTGCTTCGCCCTCTACGGCGACGTCCCGGGCGACCGTTCGGTCGCCAAGCGGCTACGCAGCGACCGGGCCCCGGCCGAGGTCGCGACCCGGGTCGTGCTGGAGGCGACCCTCGCCCAGCGACGATTCCGGATCACCCGCTCTCCGTCGTGGGAGCGGCCCAAGCGGCGTGGCGCCGGCACCACGACCCAGCAGGCCTCCGTCGTGCTCATGGAACAGGTCGGTGAGGAGTGGCGCACCCTCACCACCCGCCTCGACGAGGCCGGCCACCTGGTCTCGGATCTCCTCGGCATGACTCTCACCCAGTTCGTGCAGGTCGCGATGCTCCCCCAGGGCCGCTTCCAGGCGTTCCTCCGCTCCAGCGCCGAGGAGCGCAAGCGGCTGCTCGAGCGCCTCTTCCGCACCGAGAGGTTCGCCGACGTCGAGCGCTGGCTGCGCGAGCGCCGCGTCGAGCTGCGGCGCCGCTCCGAGGAGCTCAACGCCGGCGTGGCCGAGGTGGTCAGCCGGATCAGCGAGACCGCGGCCGTCACCCTCCCCGACGACTGGGACGTCCATGACCTCGGCCTCCCCGCCGGCGACGGCGCGATCGCCACCTGGGCCCGCACTTTGGCCGAGGAGGCCACCGAGTCACAGGCCGTCACCTCCGGCGCCGCGATGGAGGCCCTGGCCGCGGAGTCGGAGACCCTCGCCGCACTCGACGCCGCGCGCGCGATGGCTGAGAAGCAGCGCGGCCTGCGAGCGGCAGCCGCAGCCGAGAGCCGTCTCGTCGCAGCGGCCGAGGAGCAGGAGGAGCGCGTACGCCGCGTCGAGGCCGCCCAGCGGGCCGAGGCCGTGGCCGGGGTCAGCGAGCTCGCCGACCAAGCGCGGCACGAGCACGCCAAGGCGACCTCGCTCGCCCCGAGCGACCTGACCCTGCCTGATGCCAAGGTGGCCGTGGACCGGATCTCGGCCCGCCTCGCCCAGGCTCGCGCCCTGGTGCCGGTCCAGCGCCGTCTCAGCGAGGTGACCCGCGAGCTCGCGGCCACCGGCAGGCAGCGGGACACGCTCCTCACCCAGACCCGCGAGCAGACCCGCCTCGCCGAGGAGCTGCCACAGCAGGTCGAGGCACTCACGGCGGACCTGGCGGCGGCCACCGAGGCCGCCGCGGCGATCCCCGTGCTGCGTGCTCAGGTCGCCGCGGTCACTGAGGTCGGCCGGCTGACGCGGGAGCTCGTCGACGCCCGAGCCAGGCACGAGACCGCCAGGACGGCCGCCATGGAGGCGCGCACCCACTATCTCGACGTACGCCAGGCCCGGCTGGACGGCATCGCCGCCGAGCTCGCCGGGGCGCTCGCGGTCGGCGCGGACTGCCCGGTGTGCGGGTCCCACGAGCACCCGCACAAGGCCTCCCCCGCCGACGGCGCTCCCGACGCGGCTGCCGAGAAGGCCGCCCAGGCGACGTACGACAACGCCAGCGCCGAAGAGCACGCCCGCGACCAGCACGTGCGCGACCTGACCACCCGCCTCCAGCTCGCCCAGGAGGCTGTCGGAGAGACCGACGAGCCCGCCGCGTCGCTGGCCGAGCGCCTGGCCGCTCTGGAGCGCGTCGCCGCGCGCGAACCCAGCCTGCGGAACGAGCTCACCGCCGCCGAGGAGACCCGGTCGCGTGCGGCGACGCTCCGTGCCGAGCTCGAGACCCGCGCCGCCGAGCTCGAGACCACGCTGCGTCATCTCACCGAGGAACGCGAGCGGCTCGAGGCGCAGCTGAGCGACATCCGTGGCGACCATCCCGATCTCGACGCCCTCCTCGGTGCCCTCGACCGCGACCACCGGACGGCGTCCACGAGCCTCGAGCGCCTGGAGGCGGCCGCGCGCGCCGCCGAAGCGCTCGCCGGTGCCGAGTGCACCCTCGCCGCGACCGCGGTCCGGGCCGGTTTCGACAGCCCCGAGACCGCCCTCGCCGCCGCGATCCCACCGGAGCGGGTCGCGGCGCTCAACGGCCAGATCAAGGCGTACGCCGACAGTCTGGCGGCCGCCCGGGCGACCCTCGACTCCCCCGGTGCCGCCGAGATCCTGACCACCGACGAGCCGGACCTGCCGGCGCTCTCCACCGCGCACCGCAAGGCCGCCGACGCCGCCGACGCCGCACGCTCGGCGGCCGACACCGCCGCCAACCGGGCCGCCCGCCTCGACTCCCTGCAACGCGACCTGACCCAAGCGCTCTCGGCCTGGGCGCCCGTACGCGGCGACCTCGAGGTCGCTGCCAGGATCGCCGCCTTCACCGAGGGCAAGAGCAGCGACAACCAGCTCCAGATGAGCCTGTCGGCCTACGTCGTCGCCTACCGCCTCACCCAGGTCGTCGCCGCCGCCAACGAACGGCTCGCGAAGATGAGCGACCAGCGCTACGCCCTGGAGCACTCCGCGGCCAAGGGTGCCGGCGACCGCCGCGGTGGCCTGGCGCTGCTGGTCCGCGACGACTGGTCCGGCGAGTCGCGGGACCCGGCCACGCTGTCGGGTGGTGAGACCTTCGTGGTCTCCCTCGCCCTGGCCCTGGGCCTGGCCGACGTGATCATGAACGAGGCCGGCGGGCAGATGCTCGACACGCTCTTCGTCGACGAGGGCTTCGGCTCCCTGGACGCCGACACCCTCGACGACGTGCTCGACGTGCTCGACACCCTGCGCGAGGGCGGCCGCATCATCGGTGTGGTCAGCCACGTCACCGAGATGCGCGAGCGCATCCCCACCCAGCTGGCGGTGGCCAAGGGCCGCGAGGGGTCCACCCTCCAGGTCCTCGGCACCTGACCCGGGTTGCATCTGTCCCGCTCCTTCCCTGACGCCGGGAAGATCTCGGGTCGATCTGGGCTAGCACCGAAGAATTAACCTTCAGCACGACAGGTATTACTTTGCGGCCATTCCCCGGAGTGCCGTACGTCACTAGCCTGAGTCGGCTCCGCGTCGCGGAAGCCCGTCCCAGACCAACCGGAGGTTTCCGTGCCGCGTCTCACGACCCGTATCGCCAAGGTCGCCGCAACCCTTCTCCTACCCGCGTCCCTGCTCTCGGCGACATCGTTGATGGCCTCGCCCGCACACGCCGACGGCCCCGGCAGCGGCGCGCCGTGGATGGTCACGGTGGGTGACAGCTACGTCTCCGGCGAGGCCGGCCGCTGGGCGGGCAACAGCAACTCCGGCGAGTCGCTCATCGATGCCGGCGGCAGCGCGACATACCTCGACAACGCCACCCACACCGCCGAGACGATCAACCGGTGTCACCGCAGCACGGCCGCCGAGGCGTACATCGGCGGTGGCGTGAGCAGCCTCAACCTGGCCTGCTCGGGCGCGAAGGTCGCCACGACCACGACCAGCGAGGGCTACTTCAAGCCCGGCATCGACTTCTACTCCAGCAGCGGCAACCAGGGCCAGGCGCTCATGCTGCAGAACTTCGCGGCGAGCCACAACGTCAAGGCGGTGACGATCGGCATCGGCGGCAACGACTTCAACTTCGCCGCCATCGTGACCCAGTGCGTCCAGGACTTCCTGGCCTCGCCGTCCTGGTTCAAGGACTACTGCAAGGACGACGCGGTCGTCACCAGCGCGATGGCCGCGAGCAACGTCGCGGCGGTGAGGGCCCGGATCGCCACCGCGTTCGGGAACGTGCGCACCGCCATGCGCAACGCGGGCTACGCCGACGGCGCCTGGACCCTCATCGTCCAGAACGTGCCCTCGCCGCTGGCGACCTCGTCGGTCTACCGCTACAGCGAGTCCGGCTATACCCGTCAGAACACCGGCGGCTGCGGCTTCTGGAACGCCGATGCCGACTACGCGTACAACACCATCCTGCCGACGATCAACAACGCGATCTCGGGTGCGGCGGCCGATTCCGGCCTGACCAACGTCAAGATGCTCGACGTCACCGGCGCGTTCGCCGGCCGCCGCCTGTGCGAGAACACTGTAGGCCTGCTCGAGGAGAAGGGGCTGTCGAGCTGGCGGGCCTCCGGCGCGGTCGACAGCACCGAGTGGGTCAACCAGATCCGCACCGTCTCCACCGCGAGCGGCAACTACTACATCCAGGAGAGCCTGCACCCCAACTACTGGGGACAGCTCGCCCTGCGCAACTGCCTGCGCCAGGCCTACAACGGTGGCGCGCCGAGGTCCGGCACCTGCACCCACGGCACCGGTCTCACGGCCAACGGCGAGCCCACCATGACCCTCAGCTGACAAACCCGCGCCGAGTCGGCTCGTCTTGACGCAAAACCCCGCCGAGTCGGCGCGTCATGACGCGCCGACTCGGCATGCATTTCGGTCAGGACGAGCCGACTCGGCGTGGCGTCATTCGGCGAAGGACTCCACCGGCGGGCAGGAGCAGACCAGGTTGCGGTCGCCGTAGGTGTTGTCGATCCGGGCGACCGGGGGCCAGTACTTGTCGGGGTCGATGCCGCGGGGGAAGACGGCCTCCTCGCGCGAGTAGGCGCGGTCCCAGTCGCCGACGAGGGCGCGGGAGGTGTGCGGGGCACCGCGCAGGACCGAGGTCTCCGCGGTCCACTCCCCCGAGGCGACCCGGTCGATCTCGCCCTTGATCGCGATCATCGCGTCGATGAACCGGTCCAGCTCGCCGAGGTCCTCGGACTCGGTCGGCTCGACCATGAGCGTGCCGGCGACAGGGAAGGACATCGTCGGAGCGTGGAAGCCGTAGTCGATGAGCCGCTTGGCGACGTCGTCGACGGTGACACCGGTCTCCTTGGTCATCGGCCGCAGGTCGAGGATGCACTCGTGCGCGACCAGCCCGGTCTCGCCGCGGTAGAGCACCGGGAAGTGCTCGTTCAGGCGGGCCGCGACGTAGTTGGCCGAGAGCACAGCTGCCGCGGTGGCCCGGGTCAGACCCTCGGCACCCATGAGCCGGACGTACGCCCACGAGATCGGCAGGATGCCCGCCGAGCCGTACGGAGCGGCCGAGATCGCGCCGATGCCCGAGCGCTTCGAGGCGTCCGGGTGCAAGGAGTGCGAGGGCAGGTAGGGCGCCAGGTGGGAGCGGACCGCGACCGGACCGACGCCTGGACCGCCACCGCCGTGCGGGATGCAGAAGGTCTTGTGCAGGTTGAGGTGGGAGACGTCGCCGCCGAACTCGCCGGGCTTGGCGTAGCCCAGGAGCGCGTTGAAGTTGGCGCCGTCGATGTAGACCTGACCGCCGGCCTCGTGCACCAGCGAGCAGACCTCGGTGATGCCCTCCTCGTAGACCCCGTGGGTCGAGGGGTAGGTCACCATGATCGCGGCGACGTTCTCGCCGTGAGCGTCGAGCTTCGCCCGCAGGTCGTCGAGATCGACGGTGCCGTCCTCGGAGGACTTCACGACCTCGACCTTCATCCCGGCCATCACGGCCGAGGCGGCGTTGGTGCCGTGCGCGGAGGAAGGCATCAGGCAGATGTTGCGGTGGCCCTGGCCCTGCGCGTCCAGGTAGCCACGGATCGCCATCAGGCCGGCGAACTCACCCTGCGAGCCGGCGTTCGGCTGGATGGAGACCTCGTCGTAGCCGGTGACCTCGGCCAGCCACTCCTCCAGTTCGCCGACGAGACGCGCGTAGCCGGCGGCGTCCTCGACGGGCACGAACGGGTGCAGGTCGGCGAAGCCGGGCAGCGAGATCGGCTCCATCTCGGTGGTCGCGTTGAGCTTCATGGTGCACGAGCCGAGCGGGATCATGCCCTTGTCGAGCGCGTAGTCGCGCGCCGACAGCTTGTGCAGGTAGCGCAGCATCTGGGTCTCGCTGTGGTGCGCGTTGAAGACCTCGTGGGTGAGGTAGTCGGTGGTGCGCAGCAGAGCATCGGGCAGCGCGCTGGCCGTGGTGCGGTCGATCTCGTCCAGGTCCGCACCCGAGACGCCGAAGGCGTTGAGCACGGCCGACAGAGTCGAACGGGTGGTCGCCTCCGAGGTCGAGATGCCGACGGTGTCGGCGTCCACGAGACGAAGATGTACGCCGAAACGACGCGCCCCGGCGACCACATCGGCCGCCCGCCCGGGAACGGTGACACCCAGGGTGTCGAAGAAGGTCTCCGAGACCAGCGGGAGCCCGGCCGACTTCAGCGCGGCGGCCAGCACAGCGGCGTAGCGGTGGGTCCGGGTCGCGATCGTCCGCAGCCCGGCGGGGCCGTGGTAGACGGCGTACATCGAGGCACCGACGGCCAGCAGCACCTGTGCGGTGCAGATGTTGGAGGTCGCCTTCTCGCGGCGGATGTGCTGCTCGCGGGTCTGCAGCGCGAGACGGTACGCGGGCCGCCCCTCCGCATCGACGGAGACGCCGACGAGACGACCGGGCAGGTGCCGTTCGATCCCCGCGTGGACGGCCATGTAGCCGGCGTGCGGGCCGCCGTAGAAGAGCGGGATGCCGAAGCGCTGGCTCGAGCCGACGACGACGTCGGCGCCAAGGGTGCCGGGCGCCTCCAGGACGGTGAGCGCGAGCAGGTCGGCGGCGACCACGGCCAGCGCGCCCCGCTCGTGGGCGGCGTCGATGATCGGCTTCAGGTCGGGCACACGGCCGGAGGCGCCGGGGTACTGCACCAGCACGCCGATCACGTCACCCTCGGGCAGACCCTGCGAGAGGTCGGCCACGACGACCTCGAGGCCCATCGCCTCGGCGCGTACCTTGACGACCTCGATCGACTGCGGGAGCGCGTCGGCGTCGATGACGAACGGACCGGATCCCTTGCGGTTGGCGCGGTGCACCAGGGCCAGCGCCTCGGCGGCCGCGGTGCCCTCGTCCAGGAGCGAGGAGTTGGCCACCGGCAGGCCGGTCAGGTCGCCGACCATGGTCTGGAAGTTGATGAGCGCCTCGAGCCGGCCCTGGGAGATCTCGGGCTGGTAGGGCGTGTAGGCGGTGTACCAGCTCGGGTCCTCGAGCACGTTGCGACGGATCACCGGCGGCGTCACGGTGGCGTGGTAGCCGAGCCCGATCATCGCCTCGCCGGGCTTGTTGGAGGCCGCGATCTCCCGCGCCAGCGACGCGACCTGCGCCTCGCTCAGCGCGGCCGGCAGGTCGAGCGACTCCACCGAGCGGATCCCGGCCGGGACCGCGGCGTCCATCATCGCCGCTACCGAGTCGTACCCGAGCCGCGCGAGCATGGTCGCCTCGTCGGCGGCCGAGAGCCCGACATGGCGCTGCACGAACGGGGAGGCGGCGTCGAGCTCGGACAGGGTGGGTGTGTCGGACACAGTGGCTCCTGAGGGCATTTGAGACAACTCGTAAGCCCTCCCCCTCTGTCACCGCATCTGCGCCGCTTCAGAGTTGCCTGGTCCGCACAGTCGTGGGTGCCTGAGAGTTTCCGGGGAGGAATTGCCCCTTCGGCGCCCCTTCGAGAGGAGCTCTCCCGTGCGGGATGGTCAGCACCACCAGCATAAACGACAGCACCCCGAGGTCCCGTCTCCGCGGAGCCTCGGGGCCTGGTGTCGGCTGAGTCCTAGATCACCCGGCGCTGCGCGCGGCGCGGCGGGCGGAGAGCTCGTCGGACATCGAGGCGACCTGCTCGCCGTCCTCGACCGTACGCTCGCTGGGGAGCTCGGAGAGCGTGCCCTCGATCTCGCGCCAGACCCCGCCGATGGCGATGCCGAAGACGCCCTGCCCGCCCTGGAGCAGGTCGATGACCTCGTCGTTGCTGGTGCACTCGTAGACGGAGGCGCCGTCGCTCATCAGGGTGACGCGGGTCAGGTCGTCGGTGCCCCGCTGACGCAGGTGCTGCACGGCAGCACGGATCTGCTGCAGCGAGATGCCGGCGTCGAGGAGTCGCTTGATGACCTTGAGGATCAGGATGTCGCGGAAGGAGTAGAGCCGCTGCGTGCCGGAGCCGGTGGCGCCGCGCACGCTCGGCTCGACCAGACCGGTGCGGGCCCAGTAGTCGAGCTGGCGGTAACTGATCCCAGCAGCGTTGCAGGCCGTCGGGCCGCGGTAACCGGTGTCGCTCGGCAGGGGCGAGACATCGTCGGTGAAGAGAAGGCCCTGCTCGTCAGCCTGCTCCGCCGCGCGTCGCGCGTCGTCGGCGCCGTGGCCGGGCTTCTGCTCGTGGTCGAACACGATGTCCTCCATCGTCTACTCCGTTGTGCGTAACTCCACTCGGGGAATGAACGGCTGCGGCGGGGGGACCACATCGTTGGAGTTACAACAGAGACAACTACAAGGTAAGCGTCGCAAGGGCCCTGGTCAAAGAACCCCTCCGGCGTGTCGTTGGGGCTAACCCTCAAGTAGAGCCTGAGACTTTCGGTGCCTGACGGTCCGGCCCGAGCCTCAGTGGGACTCGAAGTCCTCGGGCGTGATCTCGTCGAGGAACTCACGGAACTTCTCGATCTCGTCCTCCTGCTCGGCCGGGACGGCGAGCCCCGCCTCGTCGAGAACCTCGTCGGAGACGACGATCTTGGTCCCCGTACGCAGCGCCAGCGCGATCGAGTCCGAGGGTCGCGCGCTGACCTCGACGCCCGAGGCGAAGACCAGGTTGGCGTAGAAGACACGGTCGGTGACCGAGGTGATCTGCACCTCGGTCAGCTCGTTGCCAGTCGCCTCGAGCACGTCCTTGAGCAGGTCGTGGGTCAGCGGCCTGGGCGGCACCACGCCCTGCTGGGCGAAGGCGATCGCGGTCGCCTCCACCGCACCGATCCAGATGGGCAGGTATCGCTCACCCGCCACCTCGCGCAGCAGCACGATCGGCTGGTTGGAGGGCATCTCCACTCGGACTCCGAGCACATCGACCTCGCGCATGTCATCCACCCTACCCGGCTCCGGGTCGCTACAGCAGCCCGGTTGACCGGCGACACGAACCGAGTCAGCGGTCGCGCAGTCCCGACTTCACCAAGGTGGCGTGCAGACGGACCGCCAGGGAGGCGATCTCGCTGCCGATCTCCTCGGCCCGGCCCTGCGCTCCGGCGTTGCCCGGGCGCCGCAGCGGCGCCACGATCTGCTCGATCAGGCCGACCTCGCGGTCGGCGGCGGCCTTCATACCGCGCAGGTGACGGGGCTCGATGCCGAACCTGGCCAGCTCCTTGGCCGTGCGCGCGATCGCGAGAGCGTCGGTGTCGTAGTGACCGCTGCGCAGCGGCACCACCAGCGCCATCTTCTCCAGCTCGGTGAGCAGCGCGTCGTCGACCTCGGCCACCTTGAGGAGCTCGCGCCGCGAGATCCGCATGTTGTCCGTACGCCTGAACGACTCCGCCCCTGGCGCGCCGCTGGGCGTCAGGGCCACCGTAGGCACGGTCGGCACGGTCGGCTCGATCGCCGGCGGCTCGAGGCCCCGGTCGATCGCGTCGAGGTGCTCGCCGATGACCTTGAGCGGCAGGTAGTGGTCGCGCTGCATCCTCAGGACGTAGCGCAGCCGCTCGACATCGCGGCGGGAGAACTTGCGGTAGCCCGCGGGCGTACGCTCCGGCTTGATCAGTCCCTTGTCCTCGAGAAACCGGATCTTCGGGATGGTGACCGTGGGAAAGTCCGGACGCAGCTGATCCAGGACCTGCCCGATGTTGAGCCGCTCCCCCGAGTCGCTAGCCGGCCGTTGAGGGTCAGGCATCGCGGCGGCGGCCATGGCTACGCCCCTTCGTGCCCGGCGTAGAAGACGAGCCGGAACTTCCCGACCTGGACCTCGTCGCCGTCCTTGAGGACGACCTTCTCGATCCGGTCGCGGTTGACGTAGGTGCCGTTGAGGCTGCCGACGTCGGAGACCTCGAAGGTGTCGCCGGTGCGCGCGAACTCCGCGTGGCGACGCGAGACGGTCACGTCGTCGAGGAAGATGTCGCTGTCCGGGTGGCGGCCCGCCACCACGGTGTCCTGGTCGAGGAGGAAGCGGCTTCCGGCACCGGGACCACGCTGCACGACGAGCATGCCGTTGCCCCGCGGCAAGGCCTCGACGGTGGCCGCCTCGATCGGGCTGAGCACCCGGTCAGAGGTGTCGGCGTCAGCCCCGAGCTGGATCGTCGAGGTCTGGTCGGTCCCGGTCAGGCTTACGCCACACTGCGAGCAGAACCGCGCTTCGTCGGGGTTCTGGCTGCCGCAAGCGGGGCACACGGACATTTTTGAGCTCCAGGTTCATCGAGGGCCGGGCACCTACCCTCAAGTCAACGTTGAGGGATGGTATCCGCAACCTATCAGGTCGGCCCAGGTGTTCGGTTGAGTTACGCGTCGAGTGATGCTTCGTACGCCGCGGCGTCGAGGAGGCTCTCCAGCTCGGCAGGATCCGACGGCGTGACCTCGAAGAGCCAGCCACCGCCGTAGGGGTCGTCGTTGACCAGCTCGGGCGTGGCGTCGAGCGATCCGTTGACCGCGACGACCTCGCCGGAGATCGGCGCGTAGATGTCGCTGACCGACTTGGTCGACTCGAGCTCGCCGCAGCTCTCGCCCGACTTGATCGTGTCGCCGACGGCGGGCATCGACACGTAGACGATGTCGCCGAGGGCGTCCTGAGCGTAGTTGGTGATCCCGATCCGTACGGAGCCCTCGGTCTCGCCAGGGTTGCGCAGCCACTCGTGCTCGCTGGTGTACTTCAGGTCCTCGGGGTACACGGCCATCTCCTCTTCAGGTGTGCTGGTCTGGCAGCGGAAGATCGTCCCGCGAACCGGTTGTCGAAACCCTACTGCGCCCCACCGACGAAACCTTCAGCGGGACACGGTGTGAATCGACTCGATGTCGATCTTCTCCTCCGACTCCACCGTGACCTCCGCGCCCTGCTCCTCGAGCTGGTCCTGCGGGCCCTGGTAGAAGTCGATCGCGCCGGCCAGCGTGTCGGGCGGGCCGATCACCTGGAGGCGGTACGGCGGGCTGATCATCTCGCCGCCGACGTTGAGCCCGGATCCGGGCTGGCTGACCTCGATCGAGGACGACGCGACCAGGCGTACGGCCTCGCCGTCGGCCCCCTCGATCTCCATCGCCTCGGCACCGCTGGTACGCAGCTCCTCGATCAGGTCGAGGAGCGCGGTCAGCCGCAGCGGATCGGCTCCCGGGTCGATCTCGATCGTGATCCCCGGACCGCTGACCGGTACGGTCCCGGCGATCACCCGCAGCGTGTCGACCTGCTCCTCGGCACGCTGGAGCGCGGTCTGCTGCTGGAGGGTCTGGTCCTCGAGCTCGTCGCGCGTCGCCTCGAGCTCCTCGATCTGCTCCTGGGCCTTCTGCGTGGTGCCGGCCAGGCCGGAGAGGATGTCGATCAGCTCCTGCTCGCGCAGACCGGCGTACGTCGAGTCCTCGGTGTTCGTCTGGACCTGCACCACGGCGGCGTAGCCGAGTACGCAGAGCAGGACCGCCACGGCCACCTGGCCGCGTCGGAAGTGGGCGAGCGCGTCGAAGAGCCGCGCCCGGCCGACCAGCGGTGCCGGCTCCTCCTCGGACTCTTCCGCGTCCTCCGACGTGTCAGGCTCCGGGGTCTTCGGCGGCTCCTCGGCCTCGGCGACCTCGGCGGGCTCGGTCACCTCAGCGGGCTCATCGGCCTTCTCGGCCCCCTCGGCCTTGTCGTCCCCCTCGGCAGCCGGCTCCTCCGCCTCGGCGGCCTCGATCGGCTCGACAGGCTCGACCGTGTCGGAATCTGGTTCTTCGGCGGGCTCTTCCGCCACAGCCGAATCCTCGACGTCGTCGGCCGCGTCGGTGGGCTCGACCGGCTCATCGGCGACATCGGTGTCGTCCGACTCCTCGGGCTTCGTCTCCGAACCGTCCTCGGCCGCCGGCTCCTCTGGTTCGTCGCCAGCCGCCTCCTCGCCAGCAGCCTCGTCGGACCCGGCCTCCTCCGGCGCATCCGTCTCGGACGCCTCCTCGGCGTTCGCCTCGGCCGTCTCGACGGACTCCGTAGGCGCCGGCTCGGCCGGCGGCGTACCCTCCTCCGCGGCCTCGGGCGTGGCGACGTCCTCGGTGACGGTCTCCTCCGCGGCCGCGGCAGGCTTCGCCGCGGCCTTCTTCGCAGGGGTCCGCTTGGCGGCGGTCCGCTTCACCGGGGGCCTCCTCTTCCGGTCAGGCATGGAAGATATGCCTCCGGATGGCTGCGACGTTGGTGAAGATGCGGATGCCCAGGACGACGATGACGCCCGTGGACAGCTGGCCGCCGACGCCGAGACGGTCGCCGAGGTAGACGATGCCCGCGGCGATGACGACGTTGCTGATGAACGAGACGACGAAGACCTTGTCGTCGAAGATGCCGTCCATGAAAGCGCGCAGCGCACCGAAGACCGCGTCCAGCGCGGCGACGACGGCGATCGGCAGGTAAGGCGCCAGGCCGACAGGCACCTCGGGCTGGAAGAACAGCCCCAGCACGATGCCGATCACTAGGCCGATGACGGCGATCATTCTTCGCGGTCCCCTTCGCTGTTCTCTTGCTTGTCTTCGTCGGTGTTGTCGCTGGGCTCCGCCGAGCCCTGGGAGCCCTTGTCCTCGGACTTGGCCCCGAGGTGGGTCAACTCCAGCAGATCAGGCGGCGCTGCAGGAAGGGTGAGTCGGTCGATGTTCTCGACGTCGTAGGGCATCCCGTAGTCCTGCGTCGTGGTGTGGATCATCGCGCCGGAGACCGTCTCGGCGAAGCGTGCGGCCAGCGTACGCGTGTCGCCGATGGCCGAGACCTCATAGGGCGGCGAGAGCGAGACGTCGTTCATCCGGAGGGTGGCACCGGAGGTGATCACGCCGCTGCGCGGGGTGACCCGCTGGCCGTCGACGGCGATGGCGGTCGCACCCGCCTGCCACAGTCCGTTGATGATCACGGCGAGGTCGTAGTCGCGCACGGTGCCGCCCTCGCTGCCGTCGGCCGCGTTGTCGATCGTGATCCTGATCCCGGGTCCGGTCACCGGGGCGAAGCCGGTCTCCTCCGCGGTCGCCGCAGCGGCCGACGACGCCGACTGGGCCCGCGACCCGAGGGCGTTGAGCGTCGACTCGCGGCTCTGGTTGTCCGCGCGCAGCTCGGAGATCTGCTGATGCAGGTCGGCGATCCGGGCCTGGCGCTGCTCGATGCGGTCGACCAGGACCTGCCGGCTGGTCTGGCGGATGTCCTCGTTGCGGGAGGTCTGCACCGCGGCGGTCGTGGCCAGCAGCGCGAAGAGCCCGACGACCACCATCGCCCACACCCCGGGCCGGCGACGCCGGGTCGGCTCCTCCGTCGCGGGCTCGCGCCGCGCGGCGGCGGCCATGTAGTCGGAGTCGATCGACTGGTCGGTGATGCGGTCCAGCAGCGGCTTGGTGACGTAGGCGCGCAGGTCCTCGGAGCCGGGGATCTGGTCAGGCACGGGCCGTACCGCCCTTCTCCAACGGCGGCGTGGTGGCCATCAGGCGACGCACCTCCTGGGCGTAGAGGACCAGGCTCCACCACAGCAGCAGGATCCCCCACAGCGCGAAGGCCCAGCCGAAGGCCTGCGCCAGCTGGATCGGCAGGCTCGGCTCCAGGCCGAGGTCGAGCGTCTCAGGGATGTCATGGCTGAGGTAGAGCAGCGGGAAGGAGGCCAGCAGGCAGAAGGCAGCGACCTTGCCGAGAAGATGGACCGGAAGCGTACGCACCCCACGGCTGCGCAGTGCCGGGATCATCGCCAGCAGGCCGACGAGCCGCAGCGGCACCAGCAGTGCGATCGGCCACGGGATCACGTCGATCTGCCAGAGCGCGAGCGTCGCGGCCAGCACGAAGACGGTGTTGGCCACCACGTCGAGCAGCTCGCCCGAGCGCCGGCGGCCGAGCTGCTTGCGGTTCAGCCAGCTGTCGAGCAGGTCGGTGACCACCGCGAGACCGAACGCGGACAGCGCGATCGTGTCGTCCTCGGCGATCATCACTGCCCACAGCATCACCGGCGCGTAGACGAGCCGCAGGATGCTGAGCAGCTTGCCGAGCACGGGCTGGTTGCGGTCGGCCGATCCCGGCGGTCGCTGCCGCGTGTCCCGGCCATGGTGCAGGCGGGGATCACCGGATCGACGGTCGGGCATCTACGGGCTCCATTTCGACAAACTCAGGACACCGCCCCTGTCACCAGAGGCGGCACGGACCCAACCCTAGTCGGTAGGCGTGGAGTCGTCGGCGTGGGCGGCGTCGCGGATCTCGCCGACCAGCTCCTCGATGACATCCTCCAGCGTCGCCAGTCCGATGGTGCTGCCGTCCTCACGGACGACCCGAGCCATGTGGGCGCCACGGCGCTGCAGGGTCTCGAGCGTCTCGTGGAGCGCGTCGTCGGGAGTGACGGTCGCGAACGGGCGGATCCACTTGTTCTGGACAGGCTGCCGGCGGCGTACGTCATCGGGCTCGAGGATGTCCTTGATGTGCAGGTAGCCGACCAGGTCGCCGTTCTCGGCGGCGACCGGGAACCGGCTGTAGCCGGTCGAGGCGCACACCGCCTCGATGTCGGCACCCGAGGCCCCGCGCGGCACGATCGTCCAGTCGGAGATCGGGATGGTGACCTTGGCGACCGTCTTCTCGGTGAAGCCGAGCGCGCCGGCCAGGCGGCCGTACTCGTCCTCCTCCAGGAGCCCCTCGCCGCGGGACTCCTCGACCATGGCGGCCACCTCCGCACGGGTGAACGCGGAGCTCACCTCGTCCTTGGGCTCGATGCCGAGCGCCCGGATGCAGACGTTGGCGACATAGTTGAAGGCGACGATGATCGGGCGCAGCACGTAGACGACCGCGTAGATGGCCGGGCCGAGGACCAGGGCGGCCTTGTCGGGGCCGGCCAGCGCGATGTTCTTCGGCACCATCTCGCCGACCACCACGTGCAGGTAGGTGACCACGAGCATCGCGATCACGAACGCGACCGGGTGGTGGAACGCCTCGGGCAGCCCGATCAGGTCGAAGCCGGGCTCGAGCAGGTGGGCGAGCGCCGGCTCGGTGATCGCCAGCAGCAGCACCGAGCAGACCGTGATGCCCAGCTGGGCACCGGCCATCATCAGGCTGATGTTCTCCATCGCCCGCAGCGTGATCCTGGCCATCTGCGAACCGGCCTGGGCGGCCGGCTCGATCTGGCTGCGCCGCGCCGAGACCAGGGCGAACTCCGAGCCGACGAAGAAGGCGTTGGCGAGCAGCAGCACCAGGCCGAGCACAAGCCCCATCGTGGTGCTCATCAGCCGATCACCTGCATCGAGATCCGGTCGATCCTGCGACCGTCCATGAGCTCCACGGTCAGCTTCACATACCTCGCGTAGACGTCGTCGTCGTCGGAGTCGGGCGGCGGGTTGCCGGGAACCGTCAGCTCGGCGCTCGCGCCGGGCTCGGGGATGCGGCCCAGCAGGCTCAGCATCAGACCGGCGACGGTGTCGTAGTCCTCCCCCTCGGGCAGGGCGACACCGGTGATGTCCTCGACCTCGTCGGGGCGCAACAGGCCTGAGAGCGACCAGCCGCCGTCGCGGCGCAGCCGGGCGCGGGCGCTGAGCGGGTCGTGCTCGTCTGCGATATCGCCGACGATCTCCTCGATCACGTCCTCGAGGGTGACGATGCCGGCCTGGTCTCCGTACTCGTCGAGCACCACGGCCAGCTGGAACCCTTCCGCGCGCAGCAGCGCCATCAGCGGGTCCAGGCGCAGCGAGTCGGGCACGACCACCGGCGGCACCATCAGGTGCTTGACCTTGGCCGTGGGCCGCTCGTGCACCGGCAGCGCCACGGCCGCCTTGACGTGCACGGTGCCGACCACGGCCTCGCGGTCGTCGAGCACCGGGAAGCGGGAGTTGCCCGTGCGCCTCGTCAGCTCGATCAGGGCCTCGGCACGGTCGTTGTGATCCAGGCTGTGGACGCGTACGCGCGGGGTCATGATCTCCCCCGCCGTGCGGGTGCCGAACTCGACCGAGCGCTCCATCAGCTCGGCGGTGTCGGCGTCGAGGGTGCCCTCGTGGGCGCTGCGCTGGATCAGCGAGGAGAGCTCGGCCGAGCTGCGCGCCGAGCGCAGCTCCTCCTGCGGCTCCATGCCCAGGCGGCGCACGATCGCGTTGGCGGTGCCGTTGAGGATCTTGATCGGGCCGCGCATGAGCCGGGTGAAGGCGCGCATCGGTCCCTGCGTGACGCGCGCGGTCTCCAGCGGCAGGGCGAGCGCGAGGTTCTTGGGGACGAGCTCGCCGAAGAGCATCGTCACGATCGTCGACAGGGTCAGCGCGATGGCCACCGCGATCGCCTCCACCACTCCCTCGGGCAGCCCGGTGGAGAGCAGCGGTGCGTCGATCAGCTCGGCGATCGCCGGCTCCGACAACCAGCCGATGCCGAGGTTGGTCACGGTGATGCCGACCTGCGCGCCGGAGAGGTTGCTGGAGAGCTCCTTCATCGCGCGGAGCACGCCCTGGGCGCCCTTGTCGCCCTGCTCGGCGGCCATCTCCACCTGGGAGTGGTCGACCGTGACCAGGGAGAACTCGGCGGCCACGAACACGCCACAGGCAGCGACGAGCAGCAGCGCCAGGAGGATGAACAGGACCTCGGTCATCTCACCGACCTCGACTGGTACGGCCTCGAATCACTCAGCGGGCATGGATACTGGCCGGGTTGCGGTCCGTCCATCGGGGTTCAGATCGTCCTTAGCTCTTGGAAGTGCGGTCAGCCTACATGGCTGTGGTTGCGCCTTCTGCGTTGCTGTACCGGGCCTCGGTGGACGTGTCGCGTTCCGGACACAGTTGTCCAGAACGGGGCTGTGAACCTTGACACACCTTGGCCGTTCGTCAACTCTTACGCGGCAGTAACCGACGATTCGCGAGCCGAGGGAGTCCCCTTGACCATGTCCTCGTTGTCCACGTCTGCCTCCAGACGTACGTTTCTGGCCGGGGCCGCCGGCGCTGCCGGTGCAGCCGCGTCCGGGCTGCTCGCCGGCCCAGCGGCAGCCACCTCGCCCCGCCGCGTACGGCTGGTGCGGGAGGAGCATCGGGCGGTCGTCATCGGGTCCGGGTTCGGTGGCGGGGTGGCCGCGCTGCGGCTGGCCGAGGCTGGCGTACCTGTCACGGTGCTCGAGCGCGGCCGTCGGTGGCCGACGGGTCCTGACGCGCAGACCTTTCCGACGGTGCGCTCCCTCGACAAGCGGGTGCTGTTCCACACCACCGCACCCGAGGCGCTCAAGCCGCTGCAGAAGCTGGTCGGCACTCCCCTGAACTTCGGCCCGTACGTCGGCCTGCTCGAGCCCGTCCTCGGCCAGAACATGCTGGCCATGTGCGCGGCCGGTGTCGGCGGCGGCTCCCTGGTCTACCAGGGCATGACGCTGCAGCCGTCCGCGGAGGTCTTCAACACCTGGTTTCCGAACGAGCTCGACTACGAGCTCATGGACAGGGTCCACTACCCACGCGTGGCCAAGATGCTCGGGGCCGCGACCGCGCCCGACGAGCTGATCGCCTCGGACAGCTACCGGGTCTCGCGTACGTTCGGCGAGCGCGTGGAGGCTGCCGGCTACGACCTGCGGAAGATCCCGATGCCGATCGACTGGTCCTATGCGCTCGCGGAGCTGCGCGGCGAGATGACGCCGTCCTACACCAACGGCGACTGCGCGCTCGGTGTCAACAACGGCGGCAAGCACTCGGTCGACGTCACCTACATTTCCCAGGCGGAGGCTACGGGGCGCGTGCACGTCGCCACCCGCCACAACGTGACCTCGGTGGCCCGTGCTGCCGACGGTCGCTGGGAGGTGCACGTCGACCGTACCGACGACACCGGCGACGTGGTCGAGCAGAAGATCCTGACCACCCGGGCGCTGGTGATGGCGGCCGGCTCGCTCAACACCAGCAAGCTCCTGGTCCGAGCGGCAGCGACCGACACCATCCCCGACCTCCCCGATCAGCTCGGTCAGGGCTGGGGCACCAACGGCGATCGGATCTACATGTGGCGCCCCTTCGACGAGAACCTCACCGGTACGCAGGGCGGGCCCGTCGTCTACCAGAGCCAGGACTGGGCCGACCCGGAGACTGCCAACACCGTGATCCAGGCGTCGCTGCCACCACTCCCCCTCGGACTCGACCTGGGCGCCACGATGCTGGTCGGCTTCGGCGTCAGCGCCGACCGCGGCAGCTTCCGCTACAGCTCGCTGACCGACTCGGTGAGCCTGCGCTTCCCCTTCGGCGGTGACTCGGCAAGCTATCGCGCCATCCACGATCGGGTCTCTCGGATCAGCGGCGGGCTCGGGGCCCTGATCGACACCAACACCATCGTCAACAGCACCTGGCACCCGCTCGGCGGTGCCAACATGGGCACCGTCTGCGATCTCGACGGCCGGGTCCAGGGCCAGGACGGCCTCTACGTTCTCGACGGTGCGCTCATCCCCGGCACCACCGGAGCGTGCAACCCGTCGATGACCATCGCCGCAGTCGCCGAGCGTGCCATGGACAACATCGTCGCCAACGACGTCGGGACCGTCATCTGACGGTGTCTCTCGAAGCCGCTTCGGGCCCACCAGGATCATGCAATGCAAAATTCTGCAGATTTTGCCGAAAGGGGGTGACAACCCCTTAGGTGATGCGGCAACATTGTTCTTGCCCCGCTGGTGACCCGAGACGCCAGCGGGGCTCTTACGTTTTTCCGCCACCTCACGACAGCTTCTGGGCGACCTCGTTGAGGTTCGCGCGGAGCTTGGCGCGGTAGGCGTCGTGCTGCTCGGGGAGTCGGGTGTCGCAGAAGGCGGCCAGGTCGGGTCCGGTGACCTCGAGGACGGCGCGTGCGTTGGCGGCTTCGGTCTCGAACAGGTCGAGGATGTCGCGCAAGATGGCGACGATGTCCATGCCGTCACCGGTGGTGAAGCGCCACAGGTAGTTCTTCATCTCGGCGTAGACGGTGCGGTAGTCGGCCGGGAGTTGGGTGGCGCGGGCTTCCATGCGCTTCCAGTCCTTCTTGTCCCCGATCAGGCGGGTGAGGAGGTTGTTCATGGTGGTGCTCCTTGGTTCGGTGTGTACGTTCCGGGCCCCGGGTTTGGGGCTGTGGAAGAAGCGTGCGGCCTTGACGTAGCGTCAAGGTCAAGCACCGATCCGAAGAAACTTTTCGCCGGTCGCGGTCCTCAGGCTGCGAGGGTGTGGTTGAGCAGTACGTTGCGCAGCCGGATCTCGGCTGGTGACAGGGGTGGCGGGTCCGGTTTCC